>JALZAP010000070.1 GCA_030948245.1 Candidatus Dormiibacterota bacterium
CCCGCATCGTGAAGCTGCGTCGAGTCCGCGCGGTCACCCGCCGGATCCTCAGCCAGTTCCGCCACGACCGGCGCACCCTGGCCCTCCTCTTCATCGTGCCGCTGGTCATCCTCGGCCTCCTCGGCTATCTCCTCCGCGGCGGTGGCGGACACACCGCGATGGGCGTGGTGAACCTCGACCAAGGGCCGCTGGGAACCCGGATCGCCGACAGCCTGGTCCGCTCCAGCCGGGTGAGCGCCAGCAAGATGGACGCCCCCACGGCGCGGCAGAAGCTGGCCGACGGAGCGATCGCCGGCTACGTGGTGTTGCCCTCCGACCTCAGTGCCAAGTCGGTTACAGGAGGGGCGCTGAGCCCAGAGATCCACCTCGAGGGAACCCAGCCGGGTCCGGACGCCGACGTCTTCCAGGCCCTGAACCAGGCGATCATTTCCGCCCTTGCGGGCGCCGGACCGAAGCTCAGCCCGAAGGTCAGCTATCTGCACGGCGGGTCCGGCCTCGACGTCCTCGACTACTTCGGCCCCGCCTTCATCGGCCTGATCGTCTTCTTCCTCGTCTTCGTAGTCACCTCGGTGTCCTTCCTCCGTGAGCGCAGCCAGGGCACACTCGAGCGCCTGATGGCGAGTCCGCTCCGGCGGGGCGAGATCGTGCTCGGCTACATGCTCGGCTTCGGGCTGGTGGCGCTTGTCCAGAGCCTGCTCGTGGTCGTCTTCGCGCTGACCGTGCTGCGGATCCACAACGAGGGCAACGTGCTCCTCGTCTTCCTCCTCGAAGCGCTCCTCGCGATCGGGGCCGTGAACCTCGGGATCTTCCTCAGCATGTTCGCCCGGACCGAGTTCCAGGCGGTCCAGTTCATCCCCATGGTCCTGCTCCCGCAGGTCCTGCTGAGCGGCATCCTCTTCCCCGTCGCCAGCGAGCCCGGCCCGCTCCAGTACGTGTCCGACGTGCTGCCGCTCACCTATGCCGTCTACGGCATGCGCGACGTGATGCTCAAGGGTGCGGGGCTCAACTCGGGCGGCCTGCTCGTCGACCTCGGCGTCGCGATCGTGTTCGCGGTCGCCATGATGCTGCTTGCCAGCACGACGCTGCGACGACGAGTTGCTTAGCCGAGCCTCTTAGCTCAGCTTCTGATAAGCCGGTAGGGTCAGGAACTCGTCGAACTCCTCGGCCAGCGCGACGCTCTCGAAGAGGCGCCGCGCCTCTTCCCAGCGGAAGCGCGCGAACCCGCCGCCCATGCTTTCCCGGAGCTTCTCCAGCTCCTCGTCCTCGATCTCCCTGACCAGGTCGGGGGTCACCGGAGGGCCCTCGGCCAGCTTGATCCCGTTGCGCTGCCACTGCCAGACCTGGGAACGGGAGATCTCGGCCGTGGCGGCGTCCTCCATCAGGTTGAAGATGGCGACGGCCCCGTTGCCGTCCAGCCAGCTGGCCAGGTACTGGAGGGCGACGCTGACGTTGTTGCGGAGCCCCGCCTCGGTGACCGTCCCGCCGGGCACCGTGAAGTCGAGCAGCTGCTCGGGCGCGACCTCGACGTCCTCCCGCTTGCGCTCGATCTGGTTCGGACGCTCCCCGAGGACGCCGTCGAAGACCTCGAGGGCGACCGGGACCAGGTCGGGGTGGGCCACCCAAGTGCCGTCGAAGCCGTCCCCCGCCTCGCGGACCTTGTCCTCCCGCACCTTGGTCAGCGCGGTCTCGTTCACCTGGGCGTCCTTCCGGCTCGGGATGAAGGCCGCCATGCCGCCCATCGCGAACGCCTCCCGGCGGTGGCAGGTGCGCACCAGGAGCTCGGTGTAGGCGCGCATGAAGGGCACCGTCATGGTGACCTGGGCGCGATCCGGGAGGACCATGTCGGACCGGTTCCGGAACTTCTTGATCAGGCTGAAGATGTAGTCCCAACGCCCGGCGTTGAGGCCCGCGGAGTGCTCCCGCAGCTCGTAGAGGATCTCCTCCATCTCGAAGGCGGCAAGGATCGTTTCGATGAGCACCGTCGCCCGGATGCTGCCCTGGGGCACGCCGACAGCTTCCTGGGTGAATTTGAAAACGTCGTTCCAGAGCCGCGCCTCGAGGTGGCTCTCCAGCTTGGGCAGGTAGAAGTAGGGCCCGCTGCCGCGCTCCAGCAGCCGCCGCGCGTTGTGGAACATGTAGATCCCGAAGTCGAAGAGCGCGCCCGAGACCGGCTCGCCGTCGACCAACAGGTGGCGCTCCGGCAGGTGCCAGCCACGGGGACGGACGAGCAGCGTGGCTACCTCGGCGTTTAGCTGATAGCGCTTCTCGGGCGTCTCGAAGCTGATCGTCCGCTCGATCGCGTCGGTCAGGTTCCGCTGGCCGCGGACGACGTTCTCCCAGGTCGGGGAGTTGGAGTCCTCGAAGTCGGCCATGAAGACCTTCGCGCCCGAATTGAGGGCGTTGATCATCATCTTCCGCTCGACCGGACCTGTGATCTCGACCCGGCGGTCGCGGAAGTCGGCGGGTATCGGCGCCACCTTCCAGGCATCCTCCCGGACGCCGCGAGTCTCCTCCAGGAAGCCCGGCCGCTCACCGGCGTCAAGGCGGGCCTGCCGCTCGACGCGCCGCTCAAGCAGGGCACGGCGCGTGGGCTCGAACTCCCTATGGAGCGACGCCACAAGGTCGAGCGCCGGCTCGCTGAGGACGTCCTCGAGGCCGGCGGGGACCTTCGTTGTGACCTCGATACCGCTGACGGTTGCCATTGCTCTCTTCGATTATGGAGAACTCGGCACGGTCGGCGAGGCGTTGAAGATGCGCGTCATGACTCACACTAAAGGTGAGTCCCAGGTGAACAGAACCACGAGGACCCAGCGAACCGCCGCTCGAGTGCACTCGAGCTATCCGCCGATCTCCGACTACGCCTTCATCAGCGACTGCCACTCGATGGCGCTGGTCTCGGGCAGCGGCTCGATCGACTGGTGCTGCATGCCGAGGGTCGACGCCGCGAGCATCTTCGGCCGGATCCTCGACTGGGAGAAGGGCGGCTACTGCTCGGTCGCGCCCGTCGATCCGCATGCGACCAGCTTCCAGGCCTATGTGGAGGACACCCTGGTCCTCGAGACGACCTTCCGGACTGACGGTGGGGAGGCGAAGCTCAGCGACTGCTTCGCGATGCACACTGGTGGCCGGGCGCATCCCCACCTCCAGCTGATCCGCATCCTGCATGGGACGCGAGGGAGGGTCGACTTCCGGATCGACGTCGTGCCCCGCTTCGACTACGGGGAAGTGAAGCCGTGGCTACGGCGCCATTCATCGCTGGTCCATTCTGCGATCGGCGGCAACGACGGCATCGTGGTCGCCTCGGACGCCATCCTCGACCCCGATGACGGGGCGCACGCCTTGAGCGCGCGGCTGACGATCCGCGCCGAAGAGCGGCAGCGCCTGTCGATAACCTTCATCCGGCCCGAGGACCTGGAGTACGCCATCCCCGACTTCTCCGGGCCCGAGGAGCTCGACCACCGGCTCGAGGAAACGCTCCAATGGTGGCGCAGGTGGACCAAGCAGATCAGCGTCCAGGGCTCCCATCGGGCGGGGATCGTGCGGTCGGCGATCGTGCTCAAGGGCCTTACCTTCGCCCCGACCGGGGCGATGGCCGCCGCCGCCACGACCTCGCTGCCGGAGACGCCGGGCGGAGAGCGGAACTGGGACTACCGCTACAGCTGGATCCGCGACTCGGCGATGAGCGCGCGGTCACTCACTTCGATCGGCGCCTACGACGAGGCGGACGGCTTCCGCCGCTTCATCCAGCGGAGCGCCGCGGGCAGCGCTCGCGACCTCCAGATCATGTACGGCGTCGGCGGAGAGCGGCGGCTGACCGAGATCATCCTCGACGAGCTGGACGGCTACGAGCACTCCCGCCCGGTCCGGATCGGCAACGCCGCCTCGAATCAGCTGCAGCTCGATGCCTATGGCGCTTTGGTCGACCTGAGCTGGCGGTGGCACCTGCGGGGCCATTCGCCCGACGACGACTACTGGCGCTTCATAGTCGACCTGGTCGACGTCGCCGCGGAGCGCTGGAGCGAGCCCGACCGGGGGATCTGGGAGATGCGCGGCGAGCCGCAGCACTTCGTGCACAGCAAGGTGATGTGCTGGACCGCCCTCGATCGCGGCCTCACGCTGGCCAAGGAGTGCCTTCGCAAGGCCCCCACCCAGCGCTGGAAGAAGGTTCAAAAGCAGATCCGAGGTGCGATCGAAGAAGAGGGCTACAACCGTCGCCGGAAGGTTTTCGTGCAGGCCTTCGGGTCGCAGCAGCTGGACGCCGCGCTGCTGATGCTGCCGCTGGCCCACTTCGTGCCCTTCGAGGACCCGCGGATGATCCGGACCGTCGACGCGATCCGCCACGACCTCGAGGAGGACGGCCTCATCCTCCGATACCGGGTCGAGAAGACCGACGACGGGCTGCGCGGCAAGGAGGGTACCTTCCTACCCTGCTCCTTCTGGATGGCCGAGGTACTGGCCCGGCAAGGACGGGTGGACGAGGCGCGGGTCATCTTCGACCGCGCCAGCACGACCTCCAGCGAGCTGGGCCTTTTCGCCGAGGAGTACGACACCCATGGCGACCGGATGCTCGGGAACTACCCTCAGGCCCTGACTCACCTCTCGCATATAGTCGCCGCCGTCGCCCTCGCCCGGGCAAGCGGCGAGATGGCCGCAGCGATCTACTGAGCAGGCGTCGTCCCGACCGGCCGCGGAAGCCGCAGGGTGAACGTGCTGCCCTTGCCGGGAGCTGTCTGGTCGAGGGTCAGCCTGCCGCCCATCCGGCCCGCCAGCTGGCGGCTTATGTAGAGGCCGAGGCCGGTCCCGGGGACGTGCCGCACGGCAGGGTCGTCGATCCGGTAGAAGCGCTCGAAGATGCGCGCCCGGTCCACCGCCGGTACGCCCCGGCCGCGGTCGCGGACCTCGATCCGGGTGTCGTCGCCGCCGTGTACGAAAAGCGTCACGTGAGGTCGCCCGAGGCTGTAGCTGAGCGCGTTGTTGAGGAGATTGTCGAGGATCCGGCCGACCTGCTCGGCGTCGCCGAGGGCCGAGACAGGATCCGTCGCAAAGCGATGGGAGAGGTGTGCCTCGAGCAGGGCGGCGCGGGGCTGGATCCGCTCGATCGCAGCGAAGGCGATTTCCCGGAGCTCGATCTCGTCCTCCTGGAAAGGGATCGTGCCCGCCTCCAGCCGGGACGCGATCAGCAGCTCGGAGATCAGCGATTCGAGCTCGGCGCTCTTGCTGCGGAGCGTCTCCAGTGGGCCGAGCCAGTGGCGAGGCGGGGACCCCAGTGTTCCGTCTTCCATCATCGATACGTAACCGGCGATGACCGAGAGCGGCGTTCGCAGCTCGTGGGCGGCCATGTTGAGAAAGTCGGACTGCGCCCGGGTCACCGCCTGGGACCGGGCGAAGAGGCGCGCATTGCGCAGCGCGAGCACCGCCTGGTTGCCGATCAGCTGGAACATGGCCAGGTCGGCGGCGACGAAAGGGTTGTCCGTGCGCCGGCTCAGCACCATCGCCGCGGTGACCTCCCCGTCCAGAACGAGCGGGATGGTGGCCGTGTGGCGAACGCTTCCCAGCGACGCCTCGAGAGAGGAGTCGTCAAACCTGCTGATGTCGTACCGGCCGCCGATGACCGGTAGGCGGCTGGTGACGGCCTGAAGCATCAGCGGCTGGAAGGCGATCGGGTGCCGGTACCCGACCAGGTCGCTGTCGCCGGTTACGTCGTGGAAATCCTCCATCACGGTGTCCTCGCCGTCGATCCGAAGGAGGACGCCGCGGTCGGCGCGGCCTGCCTCGACCGCTCGGACGAGCACCCGACGGATAACCTCGGAAGGGTCGAGCGAGGCGCTCAGGTCGGCGGCGATCTCGATCGCCGTCTCGAGCCGGCTGCGGGTTCGCTCCAGCTCGCCATAGGCGAGCGCATTGTCGATGGCGATCCCGGCCTGCTGGGAGAGCAGGTTGAGGAGGTACTCATCCTCATCGTCGAAGGGCGCGACGATCCTCCGATAGACCCCGATGGTGCCGATCGGGCTGTCCCGGCGTCGGACGGGGACCGCCATCGCGGAGTGGATCGGCTCCGCGAGGACCACCCGCCGCGAGACGAGGCCCGGATCCGCCTCCGCCACCCGCAGGTAGTCGTCGACGCGCGACACCCGGCCCGTCGCCAAGGCGTCGGCGTTGAGGCCCCGGTCAGGGTTCAAGCGGAGCCCGTTCCATCCCTCGGTCAGCGCGCCGTAAACGCCACGGGCGATGAGGCCCGGCTCGTCGTCCGGGAGAAAGATCGCTCCGATGTCGGCGTCGAGCACGTGGGTGGCGGCACGGGCGATCGTCCGCAGAGTCTCGTCGAGGTCGAGGCTGGAAACGATGAGGGCGGAGATCTCGTGAAATGCCGCCAGGGCCTCCGAGCGGCCGCGGCTGGGGTGCTTCACCGCCAAACTCCCACCGCAATTCAGAATAGCGCCCGCCACGCCGTCCCCTACAGCGTGATTAAATGTGATACGGTGACTATCAGATGAACAACGACATGGATATCATGGTTGACTCCGCCGACGTAGAGGTTAGGTTCTAGAGATGACCCCCGCGTACTCGCAATGGCCTGGTTTCCCGCTGCCCTTTCCGGGCCGCCGTGGCACCCCCGTCCCGTCGGCGAAGAGTGCCGAGGCGCCCTTCCTCCTTCCCGAGGCCCCCGATCACCATTCCCAGTTGGAGGAGCTGCTCGGTCATGTCCGGCGCTGCGAGCGATGGGCCCGGCTGGACGACAAGATCGACCTCAACTGGCGGCTCGGCGGCAACCGGTGAAAGATGCCGTTGCGGAATTGATTGCGATGATCCGATAGTCCTGATATAATACTTTCTATCAATGGCAGCCGAGAAGACCACCCAACGCACGATGCCCCAGATCGATCTTGACAAGCCGATCTATACGCTCGGGGTTGCCAGCGAGATGCTCGACGCTCATCCCCGCACGCTGATGGTCTACGAGCAGCTCGACATGATCAAGCCCCAGCGGACTCCGACGAACCGTCGGCGCTACTCGCCGCGGGATGTGATGAAACTGCAGGCGATCCAGAAGCTGACCCGCCGGCACGGCTGCAACCTGGCCGGTGCCCGCTTCATCCTCGCCCTCCTCAAGGAGCTGCACGACCACGAGGTCGACCCGCCGGCGCGCTTTCGCGACGTCGACGTCAGCCTGCTTCTCCTCTAGCTCGGCAGCGCCGCCCGAATCAGTCCAGTAGCGCCCCCCGCCGGAAGTGTCAGTGCGGCTTTCCACAGTTTTACCACTGGTGTGGACATGTACTCCACTTCTTGCTGTTGTCCCGCTATCACCTGATCTGACGCTCAGGTTATTCGCTTGAGAACGGCGACCGATCGCGGCTCCAGGGAGAGGATCTCGCCCGCCCGGCAGCGCCGAGAGCTGGACTGCTCGGCCGGCTTGGCGGTGTCGAGCTCGACCGCCCACTCGCGGCCCCATTCCGCGCCGGGCAGCTTCCAACCGAGCGGCTCGTGGTGTGCGTGGAAGAGGAGGAGCAGGGTGTCGCCGCGGATCGGTTCGCCCCTTGGCGAGCGATCAGGGATCATCTCTCCGTTCAGGAGCATCCCGATCGAGAGAAGGCTGCGGTTGCGCCAGTTGGCGTCCTTCATCTCCTGCCCATTGCTGCGCAGCCAAACCAGGTCCTGGCGCCGGCTGCCGCGGCCGACGGCGCCGATGAAGAACTTCTGACGGCGCAGCACCGGCTGCTCGCGGCGGAAGCGGATCAGGCGCCGAGTCCATGCGAGGAGCTCCGGGTCGGCGTGGTCCCAGTCGACCCAGGTGAGCTCATCGTCCTGGCAGTAGGCGTTGTTGTTGCCGCGCTGACTGCGGCCAAGCTCGTCGCCGTGGGAGATCATCGGACAGCCCTGGGAGA
>JALZAP010000071.1 GCA_030948245.1 Candidatus Dormiibacterota bacterium
GGCACCTGGCGGGCATCGACGAGTTCAACCTGGTTCGGATCCACCCCCGGCCGCTTGGCAGTCCGGCGCCCAGCAGCACCCTGGCCGGCTATTACCAGGCGTCGGCCGCCCACTACCAGATCGATTGGACCTTCCTCGCCTCGATCAACTTCATCGAATCGGACTTCGGTCGTGTCAACGGTCCGAGCAGCGCAGGCGCGCTCGGTCCGATGCAGTTCATGCCCGCGACCTGGGACGCCTACGGCTCGGGCGGAGACGTCAACAACCCGAAGGACGCGATCGAGGCGGCCTCGCGCTACCTGTTCCTGAGCGGCGGCCGCCAGCACATGGACACCGCCCTCTACGCCTACAACCACGACGACGATTACGTCGCGGCGGTCAACTACTACGCCGACATCATCCGCCATGATCCCGGCTGGCTCGACCGCCTCTACTACTGGAACACGATCGGGTAGCGGCGTCCTTCTCTCAGCCGCCTCGGGCTGTCCCTGCCGTAGGCTGGGAGAATGAGCCGAGATGTTCGGCCCCCACGGCAGCGCCGACGCGTTCGGCACCTGGCTCATCGTCATGTTCGTCGGAGCCGCGATATGCGCGGGCGGGGGCCTGCTCGCCTACCTCGGGCGCTGGCGTCGCTGGTACCGCCCGGTCGATACCCCCGTTCGTTATGCGCCATTGGCCGCCATACCCTTCGGAATCGGCTGCCTGATCGAATTCGGGGCGACGCTCTTCCCGCTTGGCAACGCCGCCCAGCAAGTTGTCGTGGTGGCGCTTTTCGTCTGCCTGCTGCTCTCGCTCCTGCTCTTCCTGAGGTTCCCTGCGCAGTTACGCCCGGAGTGGATCAAGCGGCTGGATGGAAAGGCCCTGGATAAAGGGCGGGCGACCGGCGAGGGGGGGCCGGCCGCCCACTGACGGGACTTGAAGCACGCGCTTTGATCAGTTACGACGAATCAAGGGCCGCAACCTTGCGCGTTATTTCCGCCGCGGATTTCGAGGACGAGATTGGACGCCGAACGCGCCTTCGCCGCCGCCGCTGACCTGGAGACCCCCGTTGCCGTCCGCGACGATGATGCGATGGAGCGCAACCTGCGCCGGATGGCGACCCTGGCCATCTCGGCGGGCGTCCGGCTCCGTCCTCACGCCAAGACCCACAAGAGCCCGGCGGTCGCGCGGCGGCAGCTCGAGCACGGCGCGGCCGGCCTGACTGTCGCGACGCTCCAGGAAGCCGAGGTCTTCGCCGGCGCGGGCGTTCGCGACCTGCTGGTCGCCCATCCGCCGGTCGGCCGGGCCAAGCTGGCGAGGCTCGCCCACCTCGCCGCTCGGGTCGAGCGGCTCGTGATCGCGCTCGACGACGTCGACCTCGCCCAAGCTGTCCCGGCCGGCGTGGAGATCCTCTGGGAGGTCGACAGCGGGCTGCACCGGATCGGCACGCCGCTCGGCGAGGCGACGGTCGCCGCGGTCCGGAAGCTGGTCGCGGCGATCGGCGAGGAGCGCTTCGGGGGCCTGCTGACTCATGGGGGCCACGTGTACCGGGCGACGGACCCGGCGGAGAGGCACGCGGCCGCCGTTGACGAGTCGGAAGGGCTGGTGGCGACCGCTGAGCTGCTCCGCGGCGGCGGCATCAAGGTGCGCGAGGTGAGCGTCGGCTCGACGCCGACGGCCGGCTTCGCGCCCGAGTTCACCGGCGTCACCGAGATCCGACCAGGGAGCTACGTATACGGCGACGCCGGGCAGGTGACCCTCGGCAGCCATGCCCTTGAGGACTGCGCCGTGGCCGTGATCGGCACCGTGATCTCGACGCCCGCACCTGACCGCTGCGTCCTCGACACCGGTTCCAAGTCGATCTCCGCCGACCGAATCGCCCCCGCGCTCGAGACCTTCGGCATCGTCCTCGGCCACCCCGACCTGTCCGTCGCCCGGCTGAGCGAGGAGCACACCGTCCTGACCGCGGCCGAGAGCACCGGGCTCGAGGTTGGCGACCGGGTCGCCATCATCCCCTGCCACGTCTGCACGACCGTCAACCTGCACCCCTACCTGCTGACCTTCGCCAAGAGTGGCAAGGTGACCTGGGAGCCCGTCGCCGCCCGCGGCTGGCGCTGAAATCACATGGAGGATTGAGGAGAGATGCCAGCCAGCACAGTCAACCTGCGCGAGATCCAGGCGCCGATCAAGGCACGCTACCTGGAGCGCCCCGAGGAAGCCGTCATCGAGTGCATCGCCCGCAGCGCCGGTTCCGACCTCGCCGACCCACTGCACTGCGAGATCACGCTCGACTCTGCGCCCGGCCTGGTGCTGCGCTCGGGCGCTCACACGGGGGTCGGCGGAGCGGGCGACGTCCCCTGCTCGGGTGACCTGCTTGTGGCAGCCCTCCTCGCCTGCCAGGAGACGACGATCCGGATGGTCGCGGCCGCCATGGGGATCGAGCTGGAGGAGATCAAGGTCACGGCGACGGCGATCGCGGACCTCAGGGGAACGCTCGCGATGTCGCGCGAGGTTCCCGTCGGGATGACCGGGATCGACTGCCAGGTGCGGGTCAGGGTGCGCGACGATGGGCGCGGTGAGCGAGCCCAGCGGCTGCTCGAGAACGCCGAGAAGTACTGCATCGTCCTCAACACGCTGCGCAACGGCGTCGATGTGAAGACCGAATTCAAGGTGGAATCTGTCTAGCTCTTTCTGCTGTCCAAGATGATCCTCGTCACCGGCGCCACCGGCTTCGTCGGCAGGCGCCTCCTGAAGCGTCTCGCGGCGGCGGGCGACAACCCCCTGCGGGCGACGGCGCGGAGCGTGCGGGCCGAGGCCGTGCCCTCAGGCGTCGAGGCGGTGCCCGCCGACGTGACCAAGCCGGAGTCGCTGCCGCCGGCACTGGAGGGCGTCAATACCGTCGTCCACGCCGCGGCGATCACCGCCAACCTGAAGGAGCCTTATCCCGGCGCCTATCGCCGGATCAACCAGACCGGGACCGAGAACCTGATGAAGGCCGCCGTCGCGGCGGGCGTCTCCCGGGTGGTGCTGATGTCCGGGATTTCCGTCCCGGCCCCGGAAGGCAGCTACATGGCGACCCGGCTCGGCATGGAGAAGGCCGTCCAGGACAGCGGCATCCCGTACGTGATCCTCCAGCCCAGCGTCCTCTTCGGCGATGGCGCCGAGTTCATCACCGCCCTCGCCAGGGTCGCGCGGCTGTCGCCGGTGCTCCCACTGATGGGCGACCCCAAGCTCAAGTTCCAGCCGCTCTGGATCGAGGACCTGCTGCGGATCCTGGAGCAGACCGTCACATCCGATGAGTACATCGGCCGCGCGATCCCCGTTGGTGGGCCGGAGCACGTGACCTTCAAGGCGGTGCTGCAGACGATCTGCCAGGCGATGTCGATCCGCCGGCTGCTGGTGCCGCTGCCCCTCCCCATCGCCGAGCTCCAGGCTCGCGTCATGGCGGCCGTACTGCCGAAGCCGCCACTGACCCCGGCCACCATCGAGCTGTTTCGCTACGACAACTCGACCAGTCTCGACTCGGTCCCCGCCAACTTCGGCTTCCAGCCCCGCGGCTTCCGCGAGCACCTCCTAGCCCACGGGGTCGATCGCTGATCGGTTCTCGGGCCTAGTTGATTCGCTTGTCCCGGCCCGCCCACTCGCGGTCGCGGAGGACGAACTTCTGGATCTTCCCGGTCGACGTCTTGGGCAGCTCACCGAACTCGATGTACTTGGGCGCCTTGAAGTGGGCGATCCGGGCCCTGACGTGGTCGATCAGCTCCTCCTCGGTGGCTTGCTTGCCGGGCTTGAGCACGACGAACGCCTTGGGGACCTCGCCCCACTTCTCGTCCGGCACGGCGATCACGGCGCACTCCATCACGGCCGGGTGTGACGCGACCGCCTGCTCGACCTCGATGGTTGAGATGTTCTCCCCGCCCGAGATGATGATGTCCTTCTTGCGGTCGCGCAGCTCTATGACGCGGTCCGGGTGCATCACGCCGACGTCGCCGGAGTGGAACCAGCCGCCGCGGAAGGCCTGCTGGGTCGCCTCCGGGTTGGCGAAGTAGCCCTTCATCACGACGTTGCCGCGCATGACGACCTCACCCATCGTCTCGCCATCGGCAGGGACGTCGTTCATCTCCTCGTCGACTACTCTCGCCTCGCCGGCGAGGTGGTTGGGAAAGCCCTGCCGGGCTCGGAAGCGGATCTGCTGCTCGGCGGAGAGCTTCGCGTTCCCGGCGGGCGCGATGTTGATAGTGCAGGGACCGTAGGTCTCGGTGAGGCCGTAGACGTGATCGAGCTCGAAGCCAAGCTCTGCCATCTGGCCGATCAACGTCGGCGAGGGCGGCGCCCCGGCGGTGAGGAGCCGCACCGGCTTGTCCAGCTTCTTGGCGTGGGGATCGTTGACGAGCATTATCAGGACGGTCGGCGCGGCGCAGAAGCCGCTCACCTCGCCCCGGCTGAAGAAGTCCCAGACCTGCCCTGGGTCGACCTTGGGGATACAGATGCTGCGGGCGCCCACGGCTGCCATCCCCCAGGTGAAGGTCCAGCCGTTGCAGTGGAACATGGGCAGCGTCCAGAGGTAGCTGGAGTCCTTGTCCAGCTTCAGGTCCGCCATCATCGCGACCGCGTTCAGGTAGGCGCCCCGGTGGTGGTACATGACGCCCTTGGGCCGGCCGGTCGTTCCGGAGGTGTAGTCGATCGCGATCGTCTCGTACTCGTCCTCCAGCCAGCTCTCCACCGGCTCATCCGACCCGCCGGCGAGGAATTCCTCGAACCCCGTCGCGAGGTTGACCCGCCGGACGCGATCCGGGACGCCCGCCAGCTGCGGCTCGAGGTCGGGTGAGTGGAAGACCATTGTGGAACCCGAGTGCTCGACGATGTACGCCACCTCGTCCGGGCTCAGGCGGGTGTTGATCGCGACCAGCACGCCGCCCGCCTGCGGCACCCCGTAGTGCGCGAGCAGCAGCGGCTCCGAGTTCCAGGCAAGAAAGGCGATCCGGTCTTCCTTCTTCAGCGCGGCTCTGCGGAGAGCAGAGGCGAGCCGCCGGGAGCGATCGCGAAACTGCTTCCAGGTGTAGCTCACCGGACCGTCCACGACCGCCACGCGATCGGCGAACGCGTCTCCCGCGCGCTCGATCCAGTTAACCGGCGACAGCTCCTCGCGATGGACGCGGAGGGCGGGCTTCTCGATGATCATGGCTTCAAAGCTATTCTCCTACCCCGACCCGGCGCAGACGCTTCGACTTCAGCTCTGAGCGGGGGAGCGTCCCGCCCGGAACCAGGCGGCAGTCGATCCGCGCGCCGAGTGCCTGCCGGAGGTCGGCAGCGAGCCGTTCCGCCAGCTCGCCGGACGGCCGGGCCGTCTCGAAGAGCAGGACCACCTCGTCCATCTGGCGGACGGTGCGGTGCTCGATCACGAACTCGTCGATCTCGGGACGGCGGCGGACGATCTCCTCGACCTGGCTCGGATAAAGATTGACGCCCCGGACCGTGAACATGTCGTCCGCGCGGCCGAGGATGCCGCCCTCCAGCTTTGGATAGGTGCTGCCGCAGGCGCACGGATCGGTACTCAGCTCGACCCGGTCGCCGGTCCGGTAGCGGATTAGGGGCGAGCCCCAGCGGCCGAGGTTGGTGGCGATCAGCTCGCCCTCCGTCGAGACCTCGAAGATGAACTCAGGCTCGACCAGGTGGAGGCCGCCGCCGGCGCTGCAGCCGAAGCCGGTCGGGCCGAGCTCGGTCATCCCCGAGTGGTCGTAGGCCCTGGCGCCGAAGGAGCGCCCGATCAGCTCCCGGGTGGCAGGGACGCTCGCTCCCGGCTCGCCTGCGCAGATGACCGCGCGCACCGCGGACCGGGCCAGGTCAAGGCCAAGCCCGGCGGCGGCCTCCCCCAGCCGGAGGGCGTAGGTCGGCGTGCAGCACAGCGCGGTCACGCCCAGCTCGAGGATCGCCCGCGCCCGCTGCTCGGTCGTCATCGCCCCGCCCGAGATCGCCATCGCCCCCAACCGCTCCGCCCCGCAGAACGCGGACCAGAAGCCGATGAAGGGGCCGAAGGAGAAGGCGCAGAAGACGCGGTCGCCCGGCCCGACCCCGGCTGCCGGGAACACGTGCTCGGCCCAGACCCGCTCCCACCACTCCCACGATTCAGCCGTGTCGAGCCAGCGGAGCGGCCGGGTCCCGCTCGACCCCGAGGTCTGGTGGAGGCGGACGTAGCGCTCCAGCGGGTAGGTCAGGTTGCTGCCGAAGGGAGGGACCGCCTCCTGGTCGGCGACGATCTCCGACTTGCTGAGGAGCGGCAGCCGCTCGAAGTCGTCCCAGCTCTCGACCGGGTGAAGGCGGTCGCGGTAGAAGGGGTTGTCGCGGAGCAGCTCGGGCACCCGCCGGCGCAGGCGGTCGAGCTGCTCAGCCCGGATCGCGTTTGGGGAGACGGAGGATGCGCGCATAGTCCTCGGGGGTGTCGATGTCGTCGGGAAGGCCGGCTGCCGGAACAGTATCGAGCAGCTCGGGGTGATCGCCCAGCACCTGCCGCGCGCCGGCATCGCCTTTCAGGGCGAGCAGCGACGGCCAGAGCGACCGGTCGATGACGACCGGGGGTCGCCACTCGCCGCCGTAAGAGGCCGCCACCGCCGGCTTGGCCTCGCCCGCGCGCCAGGCACGGAGCAGCATCTCCACGGTCCGGCCGCCGACCAGGGGCTGGTCGCCGAGCAGGATCACGACGCCGGCGGCCGTGACGGGCAAATTCTCGATTCCGACCCGAAGCGAGGATGCCTGGCCGCTGGCCGCATCCGGGTTGTGAATGCAGGTCGCCAGGCCCTCCAGGACGGCCAGCACATCCGGCTGCGAGTAGACCGCCCAGATCCCCTGGCAGCCCCCGTCCGCGGCCGCGCCAACGGCGTAGCGGACGAGCGGCACTCCCTCGTAGTCGAGCAGCAGCTTGTTCGGCTCCCCCTTGCTCATGCGCGTCCCCGACCCGGCCGCCAGGACCAGGCCGGCGACGGGCAGCGCCCAGGCCGCCAGCCGATCCCTGGTCGGCTGGCTGCGGTTGATCCACTCGGCCTCCGCGCCGGCCTTCCAGGCCGCCGCCACGAAATCGCGCATCCGCCCCCCGTCGGATTCGCAGACGAGGAGCCGGCGCCCGGCCAGGGCCTCCAGCTCGGGAACCGTCTTGGGCACACCGAGCAGCGCCAGGCCGGTGCAGTCGGGGCGCGCCGCCAGGTGCTCGAGGGCGACGGACAGGTCAGACCCGGATGCGATCGCGACGTGCGCGTCGTCCGGCTCGCGGAAGACGCGACCCCGCATCGGGTACTCAAGGGGGCTGAGGAAAAGCACGCTCACGAGTGGCCCTAAAGTAGTCGAGTGCCGGTCATCGGAGCTCATGTCGAGGCGCGGAAGGGTCTCTGGAACGCGTTTGTGAACGCCAACCTGCTGGGCGCCGATGCGATCCAGATCCACCCGACGCCTCCCGGCTTCTGGGGATCGCCCAAACCGGCCGACGAGGACATCGAGCACTTCCGGGAGGACTATGCGGCGGCCGGGACTCCGCCCTTCTTCTTCCACGCCGTCTACCTCATCAACCTGGCGAGCGAGGATCCCAAGGTGCACCCCCGCTCCGAGTCGACGCTGGCGGGCTACATTGCGGCCGCCGACAAGCTGGGCATCGACGGCGTCATCTTCCACGTCGGGTCCCACCGCGGCACCGGCTTCGAGGCAGCCCTACCGGGCATCACCGAACGGATGCGGAACGCCCTCCAGCGGGCCGACCCGCAGCACACCCGGCTGCTGATCGAGAACAACGCCGGGACCGGCGGCTGCGTGGGCGCTCGTTTCGAGGAGATCCGGGCGATGCTCGACGCGGTCGACGACGAGCGAGTCCGCTGCTGCTTCGACACCTGCCACGC
>JALZAP010000072.1 GCA_030948245.1 Candidatus Dormiibacterota bacterium
GCCTTGACCTGCGCATCGACGAGGGAGAGTTCGTTGCGATCATGGGCGCCTCCGGCTCCGGCAAGTCGACGCTGATGAACCTCCTCGGCTGCCTCGACACGCCGACAACCGGAAGGTACGTGCTCGACGGGATCGACGTCGCTGAGCTTGGCGACGACGAGCTTGCGCTGATCTGCAACCGGCGGATCGGCTTCGTCTTCCAGAGCTTCAACCTGATTCCCCGCTCGACCGCGCTCCACAACGTCGAGATGCCCCTCATCTATGCCGGCGACACCGACCAGCGGCAGGCGCGGGCGATGCTGGCGCTCGAGATGGTGGGCCTCGCCGAGCGCGCCAGTCACCAACCATCGGAGCTCTCCGGCGGCCAGCAGCAGCGCGTCGCCATCGCGCGCGCCCTCATCACCGAGCCCGCGATCCTCCTCGCCGACGAACCGACCGGGAACCTCGACAGTGAGTCCAGCCTCGAGATCATGCGGCTGCTCGCGCGACTCAACGCCGAGGGCCGGACCATCGTCCTGATCACCCACGAAGCGGACATCGCCGCCTTCGCCAGCCGCGTCGTCAGGCTCCGCGACGGACAAATCATCGGCGACGTGAGGCAGGTGCCCCACGAACCTCAGGCCGAGGCTGCACCCGCTGAGCCTCCGACCACCGCCGCCGAGGCGGTGCGATGAGCGTTTTCGAGGCCCTCCGTCTCGCCCTCCAGGGCCTGATGGGCAACCGCCTCCGCTCGGGCCTGACGATGCTCGGGATCCTGATCGGGGTCGGCGCCGTGATCCTCCTGGTCGCGGTCGGCAACGGCGCGTCGATCCAGGTCCAGGCCCAGGTCAACGCGCTCGGCTCGAACATCGTCTACATCTACCCGTCGTCCACGAGGGCGGCGGGTGGGGTCTCGCAGGGCTTCGGCAGCGGATCGACCCTGACCCAGGCGGACGTCACCTCGCTCAACAACCAGGCCCAGGCGCCCCATGTCGTCACGGCCATCCCGGTCACCCAGGCCGCCGGCAACATGACATGGCAGAACCAGAACTGGTTCGCCCAGACGACGGGCTCCACCGCCGATTTCCCGCAGGTCCGCGCCTACACGATGGCGACCGGGAGCTTCTTCACCACCGCCGACGTGCAGGGCAACTCCAAGGTGGCGGTGGTCGGCAGGACGGTCGTTGACAGCCTCTTCCAGGGCCAGGACCCGGTCGGTCAGCAGATCAAGATCAACCGTCAGACCTTCACCGTCATCGGCACCTTCGCGTCCAAGGGCTCGGCGGCCCTCGGCAACCAGGACAACGTGGCGGTCGTCCCGATAACGACTGCCTGGGCCTACCTGACCGGCGGCCGCGGCAAGAACATCACCCAGATAATCATCGAGGCCACCGACCCCGACTCGGTCAAGGCGGCACAGACCGAGGCGACCACGATCCTGCTCAACAACCACCAGGTCGCCGACCCGGCCAACCCCGACTTCACGACCCAGAGCCAGCAGGACATCCTGGCCGCGACCAGCTCGGTCACCGGCACCCTGACCGTGCTGCTGGGCGCGATCGCCGCCATCTCGCTCGTGGTCGGCGGGATCGGGATCATGAACATAATGCTGGTCACCGTCACCGAGCGGACCCGCGAGATCGGGATCCGCAAGGCGATCGGCGCCCGGCGGCGGGACATCCTCCTCCAGTTCCTGATCGAGTCGATGGTCCTTTCCGGGCTGGGCGGCCTGCTCGGCATCGCCGTCGGCTGGCTCGTCTCGTCGCAGATCAGCGCGATCAAGATCGGCAGCAGCGCGCTGCCCCCACCGGTCGTCTCGGTCCCCTCCGTCCTGGTCGCCTTCGGGGTCTCGGTCGGGATCGGCCTCTTCTTCGGTATCTACCCGGCCAACCGCGCCGCCAGACTCCACCCCATTGAAGCCCTGAGGTACGAATGAAACTTAACAACCTGACCGTCGCCCTCATCGCCGTCATCGCCGTGCTCGGTGGCTTCTACGCAGCCTTCCGCTATGAGGCGGGCAAGGTGACCACGGCCAGCGCGTCGAACACCGGCACCGCAACCGGGCGAACCGCCACTGGCACCGGCACGACCGGCGGCGGCGGCCCCGCCGGCGGCGGTGGTTTCGCCGGTGGCGCCGGCGGCGGGAACGGCGGACTCGGCGGCCGTGGCAACGCGGGTACGATCACCAACCTGACCGCTGCGGGTTTCACTCTCCACAACGCCAACGGGACCGACACCAAGGTGACCTTCGCCCCCGGCGCGACGGTGCGGAAGACGGCGACGGGAACCCTGGGCGACCTGTCCAACAGCGTCACCGTCACGGTCACCGGCACCAGGGACAGCAGCGGCAACCTGGTGGCGACGGTCGTAACCATCCTGCCGGCGGCCGCGCCCAGCCCGACGGGCTAGGAGGCCGGCTTGGAGCGGGGCCTCTGGGCCCTGGCGGCGCTGGTGCTCGGGCTGGGCGGCTGGTACCTCCTCCTGCTCGCGATCGCCGGCTGGCTAGCCTACCTGCTGATCGGAGTGGGCGTCGGGATCGGCTGCGCGGTGGTCGGCAGCCTTGCCCACGACGCGCTCGCGGGAAGCAGCGGCGGCTCGCCCTAGTCGCTCGCCAGCCGGGCTTCATGCCGGCAGGCGCATCATTGGATGGCGCAGATGCCCGGGATCAGCCACCACAACCCGCCTGAGCTGCCAGAGCCGTCGGGGTACTCGCATGCGTCGTCCGGCTCGGGCGCGGTGGTCTTCGTCGGTGGCCAGGTCGGCTGCGACGCCAGCGGCAGGATCATCGAGCCGGGGGACATGGCGGCCCAGTTCGGCCGCGCCATTCGCAACCTGGACGTTGCCCTGGCGGCTGCCGGCTGCAGGCCGGACGACGTCGTCAAGGTCACGTACCTGGTCACCGACCTCGCCGCCTACCGTGCCTCGCTTAAGCCGATCGGCGCTCAGTACCGGGACGTTTTCGGCCGCAACTTCCCCGCCTCGACGCTGGTCGAGGTGAAGGGATTGTTCGATCCTGACGCGCTGGTCGAGATCGAGGCGGTCGCCATCCGTGCCTAGCCCGATACCGCGACCGGAGCTCTCACGCGGCTACTGGAACCCAAGCACTGAGACGATGCCCCGCGATGAGCTGCGGCGGCGCCAGCTCTACAAGCTGAAGCGGCAGCTCGAGCACGCCTACGCCGGCTCGAAGTTCTGGCGGGAGCGGATGGACAGCGCCGGATGTCCGCCCGACTCGGTCGCGACGCTGGAGGACTACAGCGCCCGCTTCCCGATCCTGAAGCGGGACGAGATCATTGCCGCCGAGGCGGTGTCCCCGCCCTACGGCACGCTGCCCAGCGTCGATCCCCGCCTCGCCGTGCGGCACCATCAGACGAGCGGCACGAGCGGTGCCCAACCTGTCCGCACCTTCGACACGGCGCGGGACTGGGCATGGTGCGCGGACATGTGGTCGACGGGAGCCTACGCGATGGGCGTGCGCGCCGATGACACCGCGCTGGTCGCCTTCGGCTATGGCCTCTTCATAGGCTTCTGGGGGCTCCAGTACGGGCTCGAGAAGATCGGCTGCAAGGTCATCCCGACCGGTTCCTTCGACTCCGAGAAGCGCGTCCAGCTGCTCGTCGAGCAGCAGTGCACCGTGCTCGCCTGCACGCCGACCTACGCACTTCGGCTCGCCCTGACCGCCGAACAGATGGGAGTCGACCTCGCCCGGGACGGGAAGGTGAAGATCGTCATCGCCTCCGGCGAGCCCCGGCCGGAGGCGACCAAGCGGAAGATCGAGGAGGCGTTCGGCGCCTTCTGCGGCGACACCGCGGGGATGACCGAGGCGGCGACCATCTTCATGTTCGAGTGCGCCGAGGAGCCTGGTGGCTGTCACATAATCGAGACCGACTACATCGAGGAGGCGGTCGACCCGGAGACGCTGCAGCCCGCCGAGTACGGGCAGATCGGCGTCCGGCTGATGACGTCGCTCGGCCGCGAGGGCATCCAGATGTTCCGCTACTGGAGCAACGACCTGGTCGTCAAGCGGCCCTATGGCGACTGCCGCTGCGGGCGGACCTGGGACCTCTATGACGGCGGCATCCGGGGCCGCCACGACGACATGCGGAAGATCCGCGGAGTCTGGTTCATGCCTTCGATGGTGGAGGACGTGGTCCGCGGCTTTCCCGAGATCGACGAGTTCCAGTGCCTCCTCGTCAACCTCGACGAGCTGGACACCCTGGTGATCCAGATCGAGCCCAAGCCAGACGTTGCCGATCAG
The DNA here is from genome assembly GCA_030948245.1 of Candidatus Dormiibacterota bacterium. Classification (GTDB taxonomy): domain Bacteria; phylum Chloroflexota; class Dormibacteria; order Dormibacterales; family Dormibacteraceae; genus UBA6019. Next base: position 4,238 of record JALZAP010000072.1, read on the forward strand.
GACCACGAGGCCCTCCGGCTGCGTTTTACGGCGGAGGTGAAGCGCCAGCTCTCACTGACGCCCCAGGTCGAGCTCGCCCCCGCCGGCCAGCTTCCCCGCTTCGAGATGAAGGCGAAGCGATTCCAGGACCTGACCAAGCAGCCGGCGCGCCCATGAGCGAGGCCTATGCCCGACCCGAGCTGTCGGCCGCCGAGCAGGAAAAGCTGCGGCGAGTCTACGACGATCTCCTCGGGCTCGCCGCAAGCGAGGTCCCCGCCGTCGCAGCCGCTGCGCGCTCGGCTCTGGCCCAGGTCGCGACGGCGTTGAGCGGCCAGGGGCTCCATTACGAGCTGTACTCCAAGCGTTGGAGCTAGGCGTAGGGCTCCCGGCAGTAGTTCCGGGGACGTCGGCCGACCTCATTCTCCGCTGGGCCCGGGACGCCGACGCCGCCAACTTCAGCACGCTGGGTGTCCACGACCGACTTGCCTGGGACGGCTTCGAGTGCCTCGGCGTTCTCAACGCCGCCGCAGCGGTCACCGAGCGGATCCGGCTCGCCTCGTTGGTCCTGATCGCTCCCCTGCGCCCGGCGACCCTGATCGCCTCCCAGGCGGCCGCCATCCAGAGGCTCGCCCAGGGACGCCTCACCCTCGGGGTCGGCATCGGCCCCCGACGGGACGACTACGAGGCGGCCGGGGCCGCCTTCGGGACGCGGGGGCGGCGACTCGAGGACCAGCTTCATGAGCTCCACCAGCTCTGGGACGCCGGCCTGACGCGGCCCCGCCTGCTGGTCGGCGGCGGCGGCGACGCCGCCCTGGCCCGGATGGCCCGCCACTCCGACGGCTATGTGCACGGCGGCGGTCCGGCCCGCGCCTTCAAGAGCGCCGCCGACCGTGCCCTCACCGCCTGGTACGACGCCGGCCGGACGGGGCAGCCTCGGCTGGTCGGCACCGGCTATTTCGCACTCGGCGGCGCCGAAGCCGAGGGGAAGGAGTTCCTGCGCCGCTACTACCGCTTCGTCGGGCCCTTCGCGGAGCGGATCGCCGATGGCATCCTCACCGGCAAGGCCGAGATCGAGGAGCTGGCCGCGGGCTACGCCGAGGCAGGCTGCGACGAGCTGGTGCTCTTCCCCACCGTGCCGCGTCTCGATCAGCTCGAAAGGCTTGCCGAGGTGGCGAAAGGGCCGGCTAGTTTGGGCTCCCGATGACCGCGGCGAAGGCGACGGTTATCAGCAACAGACCGAAGACGATCATCAGCGCAGCCAGGAATGCCCGAGCATAGCCGCCGAGGACGCCGCCGGCAGATGACCTCCCTCTCCTGATCATGGGATGAATCGTGCCGTCAACCAGCCCATAAGTCGATGGGTGTTATGTCCCGGTTCCGAATCTCGGCGGGATCTCTCGCTTCCCACGTCACAACGTGCTCAGCAGCTGAAGATTGGTCAAGGAGACCCAGGCCAGACCAAGAGTCGCCGCCTGAACCGCAACCAGGCTGAACCGGAAGACGACACGCGAGGCGCGATGGTTCGGCCGTGCCCAACGTGCCGTGAGCAGAAGGGCGGCGCCGGCAGCGACCACGAGAAGGAGCTTGGTGGTCAGGAAGAGATTGATTCCTCCCTGTTCGAGCAGCCGGGCGCTGACCGGCATCGCTTCAAGCGCTCCCCGCGCCCGACCTACGGCGGTGGTCAGAACATCGGTCGTCTGGCTTGCCAGCAGAAGGGCGGTCCAGAGGGCGGCCTGTCGAATTTCCACGTGACGGCCTCCCTTCTCAGGCTGCCTGGCGGCGCAGGCGGTCGGAGAGGGCGAGCTCGCGCACTCGCAGACGCGCGTGGTCCGCAGCGCGGGAGGAGATCTCGAGGTGATACGTGGGATCCATCGGGTCGAGGCCCATCACCGCCAGCTCGTGTCGTCCGGGTTCGAACCTGAGCACCTCGATTCCGATTTTCTCAAGATTGGCGAGCTCTTTGTCCACCTGGCGGCAGGCCGACTCCCGGACCAGTGCCTCGAACGGCGCCGCCGGGTGGAAGCTGGACCCCAGCGGTCGGCGGCCAAGGGGATTGAGGCAGATGACCACGTCCAGGCGGGCGAAGGCGGCAAGGTCCGCGTTGGTCGGTGAGGCGACGCCGCCGTCCACGTATTCGCGGCCGCTGATGACGACCGGGCCGAAGATGCCCGGGATCGCACAGGACGCTGCCACAGCGCTGGCAAGGTCGGCCCGTCGTTCGCGACCGAACACCACCCGGCGCCCGGTACTGCGTGACGTTGCGACTATCCAGCAGGCGGGGTGCTGCACCCAGCCTTGGGGCACTCTCATTCCAACCGTCCGGCGGATGGCTTCGGTCGGGGCGGTCCCTCGCGGGGCGAGAGCATTCAGCAACCGCGAACCGCGGGTCCAGGAGGACCCGGAGGTGACGGCGGCGAGGAGCAGGCTCAGTGAGCGCGGCGCCGCGGAGGGCAGAGCGTCGCCTCCGGCGTAGCTTTCGAGCAGCGTCAAATCGCGCAGCGGCCAGTGTTCGGCACGCGGATCGTCTGGTGGCCTGAGGGATCGCGCCGGGATCTTCGACGCGATCAGAGCGGCGAAAACGGCACCCGCCGAGGTACCCACCACCAGGTCGGCGGTTCCCGGCTCCCAGCCACTTGAGGCGGCGATCTCGGACAGCGTGCCGGCAAGCCAGGCTCCGCCTGTTATGCCACCGGCTCCCAGCACAATGCCAACGCGCCTACGCCTACCCATCCGTTCCCCGGTCGCCTCTCGCCGACCGGAGCCTGATGGCCAGGTCGATCCTGTCCATCAACAGCCATTCCCGCTCGCAGGCCTGGACCTCGTCGAGCAGCTCCTCGAACTCGCAATGGAGAGCAGCAGCGCGTACTGCATCTCCTTCGCCACCCGAATTGGCATTCACTTTTCTCCCCTCCGGCTCTGACCGTAGCCCTTTCGCTGCGCGATTCAATGGGAGCCTTCGCCCACCCCCAAGGACATCTGCTCATGGCCGGCGATGGGCGTCCCGCCGACCCGTGACTCACGCTCCGGGAACCTTTCTCCCCTCTGTCGTTGCTTTGCTGTCGTGGCTGCCTAGATTCGGGCTTGTTGCTCGGCGCCTACGTCTCCACCCGCACCGTCCCCCGCCGGCTGCTCTGGACCTGGCTGGCGCTGGTCGCCCTCAGCCAGCTGGCCGACCTCGCGACCACCTGGCGCTCCCTGGCAGTCGGCCTGCGGGAGGGCAACCCGGTGGTCGTCGCGGCGCTTACGAACGGTAACTTCCAGCTCTTTGCGGTGGTCAAGACCGCGCTCGTGGTCGCGCTCGGGATCGTCCTCCTGAGCGGCCGGGCGGTCGCCTTGGCGGGGGCTCGGCTGGTGGTCCTCACCTTCAGCCTGATCGCGATCGGAAACCTGATTACCGTCCTGGCCAACTAGAAAACTCTTAATCTGACGCGAGTGCGCGTCGATGAGCTGGTGACGCCAGCGCTTGTCCTCGAGGCCGACGCGTTCGAGCACAACCTGAGCACGATGGCCGCCACCCTCCCCGGCGCCCGGCTGCGGCCGCACATCAAAGCCCACAAGTGCACCGCCCTCGCAGCACGGCAGGCGGCGGCCGGCCATCGCGGGTTCACCTGCGCCACCATCCGCGAGATGGAGGGCATGGCCG
>JALZAP010000073.1:0-2582 GCA_030948245.1 Candidatus Dormiibacterota bacterium
GCTGAGCCAGGTCCCCGACCAGTGGGGCGCGGCGGTGAGACGCTGGGCTGAGATGAACGAGCGCTTCCGCCGCAGGGGTCTGCCGGACCGTAACGCGGAGTACCTCCTCTACCAGACCCTGGTCGGCGCCCACCCGATCGGCCTCGAGCGCCTCTGGCAATACCTCGAGAAGGCGGTCCGAGAGGCCAAGACGAACACCTCCTGGACAGCTATCAACGAGGGCTACGAGACCGCCCTGCGCGAGTTCGTTGAGCGCTCACTTGCCGATCCCCGGTTCAGCGCCGCCCTGGAAGCCTTCGTCGCTCCGCTGATCGGACCCGGACGCGTCAACTCACTGGCATGGAAGCTGCTCACGCTCACCGCCCCCGGCGTCCCCGACCTCTACCAGGGCACCGAGCTCTGGGACCTCAGCCTGGTCGACCCGGACAACCGGCGGCCGGTCGATTACGACCTTCGCCGGCGCCTGCTCGGCGAGCTCGACGGGCTGGCCGCCGAGGGGGCCTGGACCCGGCCCGAGGAAGGCCTGCCGAAACTCCTGGTCGTTCAGCGGACCCTCCAGCTGCGGCGTCAGAGACCAGCCGCATTCGGCCCGTCCGGAAGTTACCGGCCGCTCCTCGCGGAGGGGCCGAAGAAGCGCCACGCGGTCGCCTTCGCGAGGGGCGAGGAGGTGGTTACCGTCGTACCCCGCCTGGTCATCGGCCTGGCCGGCGACTGGGCCGGGACGCAGCTCGAGCTGCCCCACGGGCAATGGCGGGATGAGTTCACCGGAGCGGTGGTCGAGGGCGGCCGGCAGCCACTGACGAAGCTGCTCGGACGGTTCCCGGTCGGGCTGCTCGTCCGGGTGTGAGCAGTCGATCGAGGGCGGCTCGACCAACCCAATTCCTCGGCCGACCTAGATCGCCGGTCGCAGTCTCGGCTTCGCGGTCGGCTCGGGTGCCTTCGGGGCCGGCTTCGGCGCCGGGGGCTCGAGGTAGGGCAGCAGCTTGCGGAAGGCAGCGCGCTTCAACTGCTCGGTCGTAGTGCGCGTTGCCGTCTCCATCACACGCGTCCGCCGGCGGTCGTCCATCACATTGCCTCCGATGGCGATGAGGTCGTCGGCGGTCGGCTCGAAGACGACCACCTGCGTTCCTTCCGCCTCGAGCAGGGCGATCTCCGCGTCCAGCTGGCGCGCGATGGCGCGGCGTGTGGCGTCGGTGAGGCGGTTGAAGGGATCCCAGCCGCGGAACCGGGTCCGGGTGGAGAGGGGCGAGAGAACGATGGCCAGGTCGAGTGCCTGGCCGGCCAGGAGGTCGAGGTTGGACATCGAGTGGAGCCCGCCGTCGACGTAGGCGCGGCCACCGATCACCTCCGGACAGTAGTAGCCGGGGATCGCGCAGGAGGCCGCCACCGCCTGGGGCACGCTCACCTCCGGCGAGTCACCCCGGCCGAAGACGACGCGCTCGCCGGTCTGGTAGTCGCAGGCGACGATCCAGGTGTTGGGGTGCTGGACCCAGCCGCCGTCGGGGGCGATCCAGCGGACGGTGTCCTTGATCGGGTCGGTCGAGATGAATCCGGCTGGGGCGAGCCCGGAGAGGGTCTTGAGAAAGGTCGACCTGCCCTGCCGGAGGCCGGCGAGGGTGAGCGAGAGCGAGCCAGGGGCAAGCCGGGGGAGGCCGAGCCGGCGGCGGCGGACGATCCGCTCCCAGAGGTCCTTGTTCAGCTCCAGGTTCCCGCTGGCGTCGATCAGCCCGTGGTAGATGTTGGTCGCGCTCTCCGGGATCAGCAACCAGGGTGGGACGCCGGCACCGCCGAGTACGGCCAGCACTGCTCCGGCGGAGGTGCCGACGATGTTGTGGGCATGGCGTGGGTACCAGCGGGTCCGGACCGCGAGGGCATGCAGAGCGCCGGCCATCCAGGCTCCGCCGAGGACCCCGCCGGCCCCCAGGACGAGGCCTGCGCGGACGCCGCCGAGTGCTCTCACGTCGACTGAAACCTGTACATAGTCATATCACGTTATATACAGGTTTGTGCGCACCGGTGACTTGACACGAGAGAGCCTTAAAACATGATAGTTCATCTGCCCCTTTTACGGATACTGGCTGTTACGATTCAGGCATGGGTGAAGTAGAGAAGCGATCTCCGAAGCCACGTCGCGACCCCCTGCTGAGTGCCGTCAAGGGGAAGCAGCCGGCGACCGCGGACGAGATAACCAAGGGCAGGACACCGGATACCGCCGACACCGGCGCCCCGGCGGAAGGTCGGAGCACCCTCGCCGACGCCCGCCGCAAGGGACCGCTCGGGTTCCTCCAGATCCTCGGTCCCGGCCTGATCACCGGCGCCAGCGACGACGACCCAAGTGGTATCGGCACCTACTCCCAGGTCGGCAGCCAGTTCGGCTACGGCCTGCTCTGGACTGCCCTTTTCACCTTTCCGCTGATGGCCGCGGTGCAAGAGCTCTGTGCACGGATCGCGCTCCAAACCGGGGTTGGGCTCGGGGTCGCGCTGCGGCGCAAGTTTCCGACCTGGTTGGTCGGCGCCTGCGTGCTCGCGCTCCTGATCGCCAACACGATCAACGTCGGCGCCGACCTCGGGGCGGTGGCCGC
>JALZAP010000073.1:2592-7845 GCA_030948245.1 Candidatus Dormiibacterota bacterium
GTTCGTTGCTGACCGGCGGCCTGATCAAACAGACATGGCTGGTACTTCCTGTCGGCCTGCTCATCCTGGGCCTCCAGTTCTACGTCAGCTACGCGACGATCTTCAAGATCTTCAAGTGGCTGACGCTGGCGCTTTTCGCCTACGTCCTCACCGCCTTCGTCGTCCATCCGCCGCTCGGCCAGGTCCTCTACGCGACCTTCGTCCCTCACCTCGAGTTCAACAAGGGCTTCATAACGGCGATCGTCGCGGTCCTCGGGACGACCATCTCGCCCTACCTGTTCTTCTGGCAGGCCTCCTCCGAGGTGGAGGAGATGCGGGCGTCAGGCCTGGCCTCCGAGGCCTCGCGGCGGGGTGTTCGCCAGCAGGAGCTGCGCGCCGCCCGCACCGACATCCTGGTCGGGATGCTCTTCTCGAACCTGGTCATGTACTTCATCATCATGGTCAGCGCGGCCGTCCTCCACGCCCACGGCAAGACCAACATCGCGTCCGCCCAGGAGGCCGCCTCGGCGCTGGCACCGATCGCGGGACCGTTCGCGTTCGTGCTCTTCGCCCTCGGGATGATCGGCACGGGGCTGCTCGCGATCCCCATCCTCAGCGGCTCGGCGGCCTACGCCCTGAAAGAGTTCCTGAACCTTCCCGGGACCCTGGCGGCGAAGCCTCGCTACCGGCCCACCTTCTACGCCATCATCGCCCTCGCGGTCATCGCCGGGATCGCGATGAACTTCATGCGGATCGACCCGATCCAAGCCCTCTTCTATACCGCCGTCATCAACGGACTGGTCGCTCCGCCGCTGCTCGTCCTCATCGTGCTGCTCGGCTCCGACCGGTCCTACATGAAGGACAGGGTGAGCGGACCGCTCAGCAAGGCACTTTCCTGGCTGGCGGTCGTCCTGATGTCAGTCGCCGCGGTGGCCCTGCTCGCCGCCAACTTCCTCATCCGGTAGCGGCAGCAGCACCCGGAAGCAGGAACCGGTCTCGGTCGGGAGCAGGTCCAAGCTGCCCCCGTGCCGCTCGGCGAGCTCCCGGCTGATGGCGAGCCCCAGACCGGTTCCGGCCTGGCGGGGCAGCTCGAGGTGGTCGACCCGGTAAAACCGCTCGAACACCTTCTCCCAGTGTGCCTCCGGTATGCCGAGGCCCCGGTCGGTCACCGTTATTTCGCGCGGCGGACCGGGCGCGACCGCGACCCGGACCCAGGGCTTGTCGGCGGTGTAGGTCAGCGCGTTGTTGATCAGGTTGTCCAGGATCCGAGCCACGTGGTCGGGATCGGCGCGGACCAGCACCGGTTCGGCCGGCAGCTCGGCCAGCAGCTCGGCTCCAAGCAGCGCGGCTCTCGGCTCGGAACGCGCCAGCGAATCGCGGACCGAGTTGCGAAGGTCGAAGTCGCTCACCGCCGTCGGCATCGTTCCAGCCTCCAGGCGGGCTGCGACGAGGAGGTCCTCGACCAGGCCGCCGAGCTCGCCCGTCTTGGCGGCGAGAACCGAGAGGGGATGAGCCCAGAGCGCCGGCCCGGGTCCGAAGGTCCCGTCCTGGAGCATCGACACGTACCCGGAGATGACCGACAAGGGGGTGCGCAGCTCATGCGCGGCGAGATTCATGAAGTCGCTCTTGGTCCGGCTCAGGTCGTGCGCCTCGCCATACAGAGAGGCGTTGCGGAGGGCGACCGCGGCGGCGTTGCCAATCAGCTGCAGCAATTCGATGTCGGCCCTCGCGAAGGGGCTGTCGGTACGCCGGGTCAGCATCAGGATGGCGCCCACTTTGCCCCCCAGCGCGAGGGGGATGATCGCGACATGCCGGGTGCCGGCGTGCGCCTGCCGGCTCTGGGCATCGAGCCGCGTGGAGTCGAACCCCTCGCCGACCTTGGGACGCCCCGTCCGCACCGCGCGGTCGGTGGGGGAGCCGAGGGGAATCGTGTAGCGGCCACCGATGGGGATCGGGCTCCCGTCGCGGTCGTACCCGTCCTCCACGATCATCTCCGAGCCCTCGACCAGGGCAAGGCTGGCGCGGTCGGCGGCGACCGACTCGACGGCCCGGCGCAGGAGGCGCCGGATCACCTCTCGATAGTCGAGCGCCGAAGCCAGCTCGAGTGTCAGCTCGAGGCCGGTCTTGAGGCGATCGTTCGATCGGGTGGCGGAGTCAAGCAGCTCAGCCCGGTGGAGGGTCAGGCTGACACGTTTCCCGAACTCGTCCATGAGGCTGCGCTGCTCGGTCGTGAAGGGCTCCGAGCCGGTCCGGTAGAAGCCAAGCACGCCCATCGCGGTCCGGCCGTCGGGCAGCTCCTTGCCGGTTATCAGCGGAATCAGACGGCCGGTGTCGATCCCGTTCGGCTCGAGTACCTCGCTGAGCGAGCTCTCAGCCCGGAGACGGGTCGACTCGATGGTGCGGCTCTCCGACATCGCGCTGCCCGCGACGGTGCCCAGCCAGGGCCATTCCCGGCCGACCAGGGTCAGCGCCCAGGAACCCGCGCCGGCGACCATCCGGAAATGGCTCGGCCGTTCGGGGGGCACCATGCTGATCAGGCATTCGGTGCCGGGGACGATCTCGATCGCCTGCCGGGCGACGGACTCCGCGACTTCGCTGAAGGGCGCGATCCGCCACAGCGTGTCCGTGCTTGCGAGGAGGGTTTCCAGCTGCCTGCTGCCTGCTCGCATCTGCTCGAAGAGCTGCGCAACGTGGACCGCGGCCGCGAGGGGAGAGGCGACCAGCTGGAGGAGAAGGGAGTCCTGCTCGCTGAAGGTCGGCGCCTCCGCAAGCCGCATGACGCCGATGACGCCCATGACGACGCCGGCGCTGCGGAGCGGCACTCCGATATAGGGCCCGAGACCGTGCCGCTCGGCCCAGGCGCGAGTCGGCGCGGCCCATCGCTCCTCCCTCAGGTCGGAAAGCATCGGTCCGCCACCGCCGGCACGCAACACCGTCTCCGGCGTGTCATTCGGGAGTGCGTCGCGGTAGGAGGTCTCACCCGGGAAGCCGGAGGCGACGACCCAGCCGCTCCCGGAGCGGAAGGTCATGACGGCGACCGCGGCGTCGAGCACCGCGGCCGCGCGGTCGACGCCCAGCGCGAGCACCTCTTCGAGCTCCACACGGCTGTTGACCTCGGCCATCGCCTGGGCCAGGGAGACGAGCTCGCGGGGGACCCGGCGGCGCTCTGTGGGAGGCTCAGTGGGCGCCGTAATGGACGTGCTCCAGGTTGCGCTTGCGGACCTTGGGTCGGCCCTTCCCGTCAGCCGCTCGGGCGCAGGCGGCGCAAACGCCCATCACAAGCACGTCCGTGCGCCGGGGGTGGAAATGGTGCAGCTCCTCGAGGTGGTCCTCGAGCTCGCGGAGCAGCGAATCCTCCAGGTGGATGATGCCCTCGCAGCGTTCGCAGATGGCGTGCTGATGATCCTCGCCGGCCACCTCGTAATGAGTAGGCCCGCCGCCGAATCGCACCGGCCGCAGCGCGCCCGCGATCGTGAACGCCTCCAGGGCCCGGTAGACGGTGGAGCGTGGGAATCCCGGCCGTGCCGCCTCGATCCGAGCGGCGATCTCGTCAGCGGTGCAGTGGGGGCCGAGGGCCGCAATCGTCTCCCAGACCAGCCGGCGCTGGGACGTGTGGCGCTGTCCGGCGCCGAGGGGCGGCTTTTTCATTCGTGACCCAGCTTCAGCCTAGCCCGTAATCGCTATTTAAGAGGTGGTATACCGCTCTAAAGTGGCACGGAGACAGGTCGCCGGCGTGGTGCTCGCAATCCTGGCGTCGGGCATGCACGCGCGCCCGCCGTCTGCCCTTGCAGTATCGAAGAGGGCATGCGTCAGCGAGCGACCAATGGTATGAAGTCGGTCCGGGAACGGATTGTCGCCGCCGCCCGGGATGGCCTGGCGCGGGGCGAGCGTCCGATGGTGGCGGAGATCGTCGCGCGCGCCGGCGTGTCCAAGGCGACCTTCTACCGCAACTTCGGCTCCCGGGAGGACCTCTTCAAAGAGCTCGACGTAGAGCCTGAACCGGACAGCCGGCCGGCGATCCTCGACGCCGCCGCCGAGCTGCTCGCGCGCGACGGGCTGGCCCGACTGTCGATGGAGGAGCTGGCATTGCTGGCCGGGGTGTCCCGGGCGAGGCTCTACCGTTTCTACCCGGGCAAGGCGGCACTTTTCGCCGAGCTGGTCCGGACCTTCTCGCCGATCGACGTCATGGTTGCCACGATCCAGCGACTGGCAGGGGAGCCGCCCGAGCGCGCCCTGCCGGAACTGGCGGTGGCCGTCTGGCGCGCCGTGTCGACCAACCTCGGCGTCGTTCGGCCCCTCCTCTTCGAGGCCGCGAGCCTGGGACCCGACGTGCGCGAGACGGTCCTCGAGGAGTTCGCGCCCCGGCTGCTGGGCGCGCTCGGCGGCTACCTCCTCGAGCAGATGGCGGCGGCCCGGATGCGGCCGATGGAGCCGGTGCTGGCGATCCAGTCCTTCGTGGGGCCAATCATCGTCCACGTCCTGATGCGGCCGGTCGTGCGCGAGGTCCTCGGAATGGAGGTCGATTCCGAGGCGGCTGTCCGTGAGTTCGCGGCCAACTGGGTGCGGGGGATGCGACCGGACGATTAGTCGACGATCGGGCTCTTGACACGCCGCGGTCCGGGGAGAACCATTGCGGAGAAGTTCCGCACGTGGTTGTGGATGCACTTCGGGGGGGAAGACCATGCGCTCAAGCTCGGGCCGTTTTTTGGTCGCCGTCATGGTCGCGTTGGCCACTGCCCTGATTCCCGGCCCCGCCGCGGCGGCGCCCGCAGTCAGCGTCCTGGCGACCGGCTTCAGCAGCCCGCGGGGCTTGGCCGTATTCCACGGCCAGCTTCTCGTCGCCGAAGCGGGCACCGGCGGCGCGTACTGCGATGCAGCGCCACCCAACATGACGATCTGCATCGGCCGTACCGGGCAGATCTCTCGCGTGAACCTGGCCAGCGGCAACCACACGCCGCTCGTCTCCGGCCTCTTCTCGGCGACGGAGTTCCACGGGGGCCCGCCCGAGGCGCTTGGCCCGGAAGGTCTTTCGGCGAGTGAAGGCCGGGTCCTGAACATCCTCGGCGTCTACCCCCAGGCCTTCGACAGCATCCACTGTGGTGCAAGCGCCGACTGTGCCCAGACCCTCGCCACTGCCCGTGCCCAAGCGGGTCACCTGATCTCGGTCGGCGCCAATGGAAACTGGCGCCCGGTCGCCTCGGTTGGCAGCTACGACTTCAACTGGACCGCGACCTCGGGCAAGCCTGACCAGGAGATCGACGCCAACCCATACGG
>JALZAP010000002.1 GCA_030948245.1 Candidatus Dormiibacterota bacterium
GTAGTGGGCCGCGGGCTTTCCAACCCACTCCGCCGAATGCCCGGAAAGCTCCTTCTTGACGGTCGCAGGCACGCCCGCCGCCAGCATCCCGGCAGGCACCTCCTGGCCCTCGAGCAGCACCGACCCCGCAGCCAGGACCGCGCCGTCGCCGACCCGGCTGCGGTGGAGCATTATCGAGCCGGTTCCGACCAGGGCACCGTCGCCAACGGTGCAGCCCTCGATGCAGACGAGGTGGCCGAGGCTGGATCCCCGACCGATGACCGTCGGCAGGTTGTTCGAGCAGTGGACGATGCAGCCGTCCTGCACGTTGCTGCCCTCCCCCACCTCGATGTGCGACTCGTCGCCGCGGAGGACGGCGCCGAACCAGACGCTGGCGCCGGCGGCGACCCTGACATCCCCGATCAGCACGGCCGTCGGCGCGATATAGGCGTCGGGATGGACCGTCGGGCGCTTGCCGTCGAACTCGAACTCAGGCATCTGGAGAGGGATGGCTATAATTTCACACCGTGCATTTCCCCTCCCGGCGGATGACCCGTGGCTAAGCGAACCGCGTCGGCACGCAAGCAGATGCGTGCGACCGTCGGCCGGACGCTGCGCAACAAGTCAGTCCGCTCCGCGGTCAAGACCCGCGTGGTCCGCGTGCGCCGCGCGATCGCCGAGCACGCCGAGGGCGTTGCCGATCTCGGAATCGTCGCCATCTCGAGCCTCGACCGGGCGGCCAACAAGGGCATCCTCCACGCCAACAACGCGGCCCGGCGGAAGTCGCGCCTGATGAAGGCGCTCAATGCTGCCGAGAAGGCGCCGGCCGACGCTGTCGCGAAGCCGGCCAGGGCGAAGGCGGCGACCACCAAGCCCGCCGCCAAGCCGGCCGCCACGAAAGCCAAGGCTCCGAGCCGGCCAGCGGCAAAGGCTTCAGCCAAGCCGGCGGCAAAGGCTAAGTCCGCCAAGCCGGCCGCCAAAAAGCGCTAGACAAGTCGCGCTAGAGCCGGGCGAGCACCCCGTCGAGCCCCAGCTCGGCATCGAGCTGGCCGCTCTTGACCTCCCACTCGTAGGCGAGCAATGCGTTGAGGCCCTCCTCGAGCCGCACCGAGTCGATGCTGCCCGCGGCCTCGAAGGCCTTCTGGATCCGGAAAGGATGCTCGGACATCGCCTGCTGGACCTGGGCCAGCGACTCGCCTCGATCCCGCCGAGCGCGCACGGCAAGGACCATCGCCAGCTGCCGGCTGAGGCGCCAGGCGATGGTCGTCGGCGATTCGCCTCCCCGGACCAGGCTGCGAGCGACCCGGAATGCGTCGCCGGTTGGCCGCGGGAGCAGGTTGTCGGTGAGCCGAAAGACCTCCTCCTCGCGCCCGCCGGCGAGCAGTGCGGCGAGCGCATCGTGGTCGAGCGGGAACCCGGCAGCGTGGTAGCCGGCCAGCTTGCGCATCTCGGAGTCGAGGATCCCGAGGTCGGCCGGGCTTGACCGGAGGACCATCGGCGCGATGCTCGGCGGCAGGCCGCATGTGCGGGCCCGATCGGAAGCCCAGTCGCTGAGGGCACGACCCTTCAACCGTTGGAACTCCCGGGTCACCCCGTCCGCGGCAGCGGCGACCGCCTTGGCCAGCGCATTGCCCGCGGGAAGCCTGCCGCTGACCGCCAACAGGACTCGGGTCGTGTCGGGGATTTCCTTCAGTCCTTCTGCCAGGCCAATCGCACGCCGGACGGGGAGCGAGCGCACGGCGACGATCCGATAGGGATCGAGGAAGGGCAGCTGGCGGACCGCGTCCCGCAGCTTGACCGCAGTCAACGCGCCGGGGTCGAGCGTTTCGTAGCCGAAGTCGGAGGTGAGCTCGGTCAGCCACAGGTCGAGCATCCGCCTCGCCTCCTCCTCGACGAGGAAGGACTCGTCCCCGTGGAGGAGGAGGACGCGGGGATCGGTTGCGGCCTTTGGCGGCATCGCCAGATCTTAGTCAGCGCAACGGAACGGCGATGCTCCCCTCCTGTGCGGTGCGACGCAGGTTGCCGGCAGGCAGACCGCGGGCGGGCGGAGCGGTTCCCGAAACGAGGAGGACCTTCGGATGCGCGGCGGCGAGCAGCTCGGGGGCGGGCGCCGACCTGCCCCCATCAGGGAGAAGCAAGTAGTCGCACGGGCCGTTGAGGCGGGCCGCCGCGAGGAGCTGCGCGTCCGGGTCCAGGTCGCTGAGATCGCAGAACGCCTGTCCGCCGGGCACCACGAAGCGAAGGGCAAGGTCGGCGGCGCCGGGCTGGTCACCGGGTGCGCCGGGCTCGGGTGCCAGCACTTCGACTGCCATCCCCGCCAGCACCATCCGGGCGCCCGCCGCGATCCGGACGATCGTCGCGCCCCGGCCCGCCTGCTCGGCAGCAACGGAGCGCCAGCCACTCCCGGCGAGCTCGGTCGCGGGTAAGAGGATCTCGTCGGCAGTGCGGTCGAGCCCGGCCAACCCGCCGGCGTGGGCCAGGGCGGGCGAGGTGATGACAAGAGCCGCCAGCCGGTTCTCCCAGGGCGGCAGCTGCTCGCCGAGGGCCGCGGCCAACCGGGCCGGGCTGGGTCCGCCGTCGACCAGCACTCGCCCCGAAGGCCCGGTGAGCAGAAGCGCCTGCCCGTCGCCCACGTCGAGGACGGCCGCTGCCGGCGGGTGGGCTCGCCACGCGATGACCTCACCGCCGGCGATCGCAAGCGGCACGCCGGCTGCCAGCGCCAGCGCCACCGCGCGGCGGCTGCCTGCCGTGCGGAAGGCGACGCCGATCCCCGAAAGGGCGGAATAGTAGGCGCCGCCCACCCAGGCTGGAAAGGTCGTGATCGGCACGGCGGCGAGCGGGAACGCGGCGAGGAGGACCGCGACCTGCTCGAGGTAGGCGAGCAGCGCATCGAGAGGGATCGCCAGCACCCGGCCGAGGTCGGGGATCGCGGCCAGAGGCGCGAGCAGCAGCCCGGCGCCGACCATCGCCGGCAGCAAAGGGAGCACCAGCGCGTTGGCGACTGGCGCCACCGGCGAGAGGACGTGAAACCCGGCTGCCGTCAGCGGCAGGGTGCCGACCTGGGCGGCAAGCGTCACCGCGAACGGCTCGCGGACGATCCCGGGCAGCCAGCCGAGACGAGCGGTCAGCGCAGGCGTCAGCAGCACGATGGCCGCCGTCCCGAGGAAGGAGAGCTGGAAGCCGACGTCCCAGGCAAGCTCGGGATGCCAGCCGAGCATCGCGGCGGCAACGACGGCAAGCGAGGTCCAGACGTGGGTGGGCCGTCCCAGCCGGCTGCCGAGGACGGCGAGGCCGCCCATCGCGGCGGCGCGAACTGCCGCTGGTGTGGCACCACCGGCCAGTGCGTAGAGCGCGACCAGGGCCAGCACGGGCACCGAGGACCAGCGGCCGAGAAGGGGGGCCAAAGCAGAGCCGGCAAGCCGTGCGAAGACGGCGACTTTGAGCCCGCTCAGGACGAGGAGGTGAACGAGGCCGGTCGCCTGTAGCGCCTGCTCGAGGCGGACCGGAACACCGGTCCGGATGCCGAGCACGACGCCCAGCAGCAGCGCGGCGTGCGGTTGAGGCAGGACCGCCTCGACCGCGGCACGGTACCGGGCTCGCAGCTGGGAGGGAAGCTGAGCCGGCGACCATACCGCGGGCCGGCTCGAGACGCGAGTGGCCGCGAGCTCGATTCGAACCTGCCGCTCCGCGAGGTAGGCACGCCGATCGAAGCCGGGCCGCTCGTCGGGGAGGCGCAGCCGCCCAGTGACTTCGAGCCGGTCGCCGTAACCGATCGCGGTCTGGCCGCGGGCCCTGACGAGCAGGTTTCCCGGCGCCGGAAGCGCGCTGCCGCCGGCGTCGTGCAATGGACCGGGCTCGAGGAGTACCTCGTAGCCGCCGGACACCGCCTTGGCATCGTCCACCGCGGCGCCGCTCACCGTCACGGTTCGACCGGCCAGCGCCGCCGCCTGAACGGCCAGCCCGGGTTCGGCGGCGGGCAGTTCGGCCCGTGCCATGCCGAACAGCGCACCGGCGACCGCCAGGCCCAGTGCCAATGGCCGGACCACCGTCGCTACACCGGCGGCCAGGATGGCCAGAAGCAAAGCCGCAGCTCCCAACTCCGGCCGCCCGGGAATCGCGAGCACGGTCAGCGCGAGCATCCCGGAGAAAGCGCCGCAGACCGCCAGCAGGGGCGTCATCCGAGGGTCAGCGACTTCTTCGCCAGGGCGTATTCGCTGCTGCCCATCCCGAGCACGGACGTGAGCTCGCTGAGCTTGGCAAGCGGTCCGAACTGATCGCGGTAGTCGACCACCGCCCGGGCCAGCTCGGGCGTGAAGCCGGGTACCCCCGCCAGCTCCTCGGCCGTCGCCGAGTTGATCGGCACCTTGGCCGCCACCACCCCGCCTCCGGCGCCCTTGGCGAAGGGTACCTTCACCTGCTCGCCATCCTTGAGACGACCTGCGAGGCCGGGCAGCCGAGTGCTGTCAGCGCCGGGCGCGAGACCCCCGGCGGCGGCGATCGCGGCATAGACGCGGTCGCCGCGCTGAAGGCGGTAGAGTCCCGGCTTCACGACCGCCCCGCTGACGTGGACGAGCAGGCCGGACGGAGGCGGCAATGCGGGAAGCGCAGCCGCCGCCGGCGCCACGGCAGGAGTGGCTGCCGGCGGAGCCAGCGTGAGGACCGCCGTCAGGACCACGGCGCCGAGCAGAACAGGGAGCAGGAGGAGGAACAAGCGTTGCCAGCCGGGCACGAGGTGGAGCATGGGAGCCGGATTGTCGGCGGCAATGCCCTGGTTGGACAACCATCCCGGTTAAGGGGCGATTACAGGCGGGAACCGGCCCAGCTGCGCATAGACACGGAGGGGGAGAGGGAAATGTTCCTGTCTTTTCTGAGCCGGCCCCCGACCTGGCGAAAGCTAAAAGCAGGCGGCGTAAAAGTAGCCATAACAGCGTTGTCAAGAAAGTGAAGGTGGCGGCCCGCGAGCAGTATTCCCTCCGCTCTCGCCGCAGGCCGCCGACATACCCAACGCGCCGATTGCGAATGCTGGTCGTGCGAACTTACCGGACGGGCGATGATCTCCCGCCAGATGGGCCGACCCGCCGCAGTGTGACGCCGGCGGCCAGCGCGAGGGTGGCTGCGACGGCAACGAAGAGGGCGGGGTTGTCGGAAACGCTCCGCTGCTGTCCGATGGCCAGACCAAGAACGGCGAGGCCGGCGAGCGGGCCGAGGACAACGACTTCCCAGCGGTGGACGAGATACCCGCAAAGCGCGGCGATCAGGACGAGCAGGGCCAAGGTCACGCGCCGATCATACGAGCAGGTTGAGTGCTCCGTTCTCGAAACGCCCGGGAGAAGCCTTCCCCCGCGGCGCCCTGACCGAGGGCTTTGGGTGGGGATTGCTGCTCGCGGCGTTCGCCGTCGGGTTTGGAATCCTCGGCCTCACGCCGTCGCTGAGCTGGATCCCAGAGGTGCCGCTGCTCGCAGCCGGCGTCGCCGGACCGGTGGTGATCCTGGCGGTGGCCGGTGTGCGAGCAGCGTCAAGGTCGGGCCTGGTCCGCAGCGGCGGACTGGCTGGGGCTGTGGCAGGAGCGATGGGTGGGACAGCCGGTGGACTCTGCTATCTGGCTTATGGCAAACCGGCCGTCAACATCGCGGCCGGCCTGCTGGTCGGATGGTTGGGCGGTGGTTTGGTGGGCGGGCTGGCGGGGCTTGTCGTCCACCGTTCCGCGATGGGACGAGGCGACGGCTAGATTCGTCGCCGGTCCAGTACTTTAGGTTCCGACCCTTGCCGTAACCGAAACGCAGGTTCGGTTCCAGGTGTGGGGAGTGGCCAAGTGGTAAGGCACCGGTCTTTGGAACCGGTATCGGAGGTTCGAACCCTCCCTCCCCAGCCATCGCCCCTGGTAGGAATTGGAGCCGCCCCGGCACGCTGCCAGAGCGGCCCCTGCGCGGGGGGAATGGCTTCTCTCTCTCTCTCGGTCAGCCGGCGTGCCGCTCGTGAGTCGCCGGATATGGTGCGGGGGGAGGCAGAGTCTCGTAGCTGGTCTGCGGCGCGGCGGGCTGCGCGTCGGCCTCCTGCTGAGCGTCTTCGGCGACCTTCTTCTCCAGTCGCGTGGCGGCGCCCCGACCGGTCGAGTACCACTTCTCCCAGAGCTGGCCGGCGACTTCCCGGCCACCGAGGCCGAAGGCCAGTCCGAGGGCCAGCGCGATGGCTCCCACGAACGCGATGAAGAGCGCGTTGACGAGCGTGGGTGCGATGCCGATCTGGCTCAGCGCCATCAATACGGCCAGGCCGACGATGATCGCTCGCGCGGCGCCGGCGAGCAGGTTCGGGTTCCGGAAACCCATCTCCGCGGCGCCGCCGCGGACTACGTTGGCGACGAAGCTCGCGATCAGGAAGCCGATCATGACCACGACCAGGGCGACGATCAGACTGGGGATGAAGAGCACGATCTGGTTGACCAGGGTGGTGATCGCGGTGATGTGGAGGACCTCGGCCGCCATCTCGATGAAGACAAGCCGGATCAGCCACTTGATGAGCTCGGCGACGATCGCGGAGGCGCTCGAGTCGCGGGCACCGGTCAACGCGATGAAGCCCGTTACCCCGGTTCGCTGGGCCATCGTCTCGAAGCCGATCCGCTTGAGCAGAGTCCCGACGAGACGCGCGACGATGTCGGCAAGGAACCAGCCGACGACCAGCAGGATGATCGCGCCGATCAATGCCGGCAGGAGCAGGAAGAAGCCGGCGACGGAGACAAGCACCGCCTCCGTGAAGTTGTGAATGGTGGGCATGCCAGCCGTGCCTCCAGGTTTCGAGGGCTGCTTCGGAGGCGGTCTCAGCCGCTCCTACTTGTTATTCATTCCAGTATATGAACTGATTCTCTGACTATCAAGTTCGAATTGGAGGCGGGGCGGTTAGAGGGTTTTCAATTCGCCCAACAGGCGGCGGAAGATCGCCACCTGCTCACCTTCCGGGATGCCATACCAGGGGACGCTCAGCGCCAGCCGATCGGCATGCGCCGCCCACCGAGCCACGCCGGCGGCGACGTCGTCGATGGTGACCACGGCGAGGAGATCGAGGACGTTCTCGTCGATGAGACGCTGGGCGTCGCTGCGGCGGCGTTCGGCAAGGGCACCAAGGATGGCATCCGCCTCGACGCCGAGCCCGGAGTGGTCGAGGACCCGCCGGTAGCCTGGGACGGTGTAGGTGGTCATCTGCCTCGCGAGCATCTCTCGCGTCGGAGCGACCACGATCGAGAGAAGGACAAGGGGCGCCGGCCGGCCAGTCTTGGCTGCGCCGGTGGCCAGGGCGGGTCGGATGACCTCGTCGAGATACGCCTCGGTCGAGAACATGTGGGCCGCAAAACCATCGGCGCATTCGCCGGCGATCGCGGTCATCACCGGATTTACGCCCGCGACGTAGAGCGGTGGCTCGGGCCAGTCCGCGTCGGCGCCGGGCATGAAGACCGGCTGGCGGATCCGGTAGTGCTCACCTTCGTAACGGCCGTGACCCTCGCGGTAGGCCTTGAAGCACGCCCGGACGGCGCTGACGTAGTCACGCAGCATCGGTCCGGGATGCTCGGCGGAGACGCCGAAGCGGTTCTCGAGGGTTCCCTTGACCTGGCTGCCGAGACCGAGCACGAAGCGGCCGCCGCTCCAGCCGGAGAGGTCCCAGGCGGCTTGGGCGGTGGCCGCCGGCGAACGCGAGAAAGCGACCGCCACGTTGGTGCCGACGTCGACCTTGTTGGTTGTCGAGAGCGCGGCGGCGCTGAGCAGGTAGGGCTCGCGGCGAACGTCGGCGAGCCAGACCGACTCGGCGCCGGCGGCCTCCGACTCCTGCGCGAGCCGCTGCGCCTCCGCCATCCCGATCCCCCCGGGAAGCATCACGCCGGGACGCCGAGAAATCATCCCGGTCAAGGGACCAGGTTGATCAGCCTGTCAGGGACGTAGATGACGCGGCGCGGCTGCGCGCCATCCAGGAAGGAGGCCACCCGATTGCTCCTGAGCGCGAGATCGATCGCCTCTTCCTCGCCCAGACCATGGGGCACCTCGAGGCGGTCCCGGACCTTGCCCGCAACCTGCACGACCAAGGTCACAGTGGGTTCCACCAGCAGCGCCTCGTCGTAAACGGGCCAGGCCGCGTCCGCCGCAAGGCCGTCGCCGCCCAGCCGCTGCCACAGCTCTTCGCCCAGGTGGGGCGCCATCGGGTTCAACAGCATCACCAAGGTCCGTACAGCGGAGTCCCACGCCTCGTCGCGCGCGCCGCCCGCCTGAAGGTGCTCCTCAAGTGCGTTGGCCAGCTCCATCAGCGCCGCCACCGCGGTGTTGAAGCGAAACCCGGCGTAGTCGTCGGTGACGCGTTTGATCGCCTGGTGAACGCGACGCGTGAGGACTTCGGCCCCGGTGCCCGGCCCGTCTCGCGAGAGCGTCTCGGGCTCCAGCGCGAGCCGCCAGACCTTCTGCAGGAAGCGGACGGGACCGGCGATCGCCCGATCGGACCACTCCGCGTCATCCTCCGGCGGGGCAAGGAACATCAGGTAGACGCGAGCGGCGTCGGCACCCTCGTTGGCGACCATCTCCTCGGGCGCGATGCCGTTGCCCTTGGACTTCGACATCACCTGCCCGTGCCGCTTCAGCATCCCCTGTGTGAAGAGGCGCGTGAACGGCTCGACGACGTCGCCGCTCAGGCCCTCGTCGTGCAGGAACTTCTGGAAGAAGCGGGAGTAGAGCAGGTGGAGGATCGCGTGCTCGACACCGCCGGTGTACTGGTCCACGGCCATCCAGTGCGCGGCCAGCTCGGGATCGAACGGCATCCCCTGCTCGTGGGCGCTGGTGTAACGGAGGAAGTACCAGGAGGAGTCGATGAAGGTGTCCATGGTGTCCGTATCGCGGCGGGCGTCACGACCGCAGCGGGGACACTTGGTCGCGTAGAAGCCAGGGTTGTCGGCGAGCGGCTGGTTCTCGCGCGGCAGCAGCACCGGGAGCTGCTCCTCGGGAACAGGCACCAGCCCGCAGACGTCGCAGTGCACGATCGGTATCGGGCAGCCCCAGTAGCGCTGCCGCGAGATCAGCCAGTCGCGCAGGCGGTACCGGGTGACGCGCTCGCCGATGCCGCGCTGCTCGAGCTCGTCGGCGATGGCGTCGAAGCCGGCGCTTCCGGAGAGGCCGTCGAAGCGGCCGCTGTTGACCATCGCGCCGTGGTCTGTATAGGCGGTCTCGCCAACCCCCTGCGGTCCGGACCCCGGCGCAATGACCTCGACGATCGGCAGGTCGTAGCGGCGAGCGAACTCGAAGTCGCGCTGGTCATGGGCGGGTACCGCCATGATCGCGCCGGTGCCGTAGCCCATCAGCACATAGTCGGCGACCCAGATCGGCAGCCGCTCACCGTTCATCGGGTTGACCGCATAGGCGCCGGTGAAGACGCCCGTCTTCTCGGTCTCGGTCGAGAGCCGCTCGATCTCGGTCTCCCGCCGCGCCCGCTCGACGTAGGCGCGGACATCCTCGAGCTGGCCGGAATGGGTTACCCGTTCGACCAGCGGATGCTCGGGCGCCAGCACCATGAAGGTGGCGCCGTAGAGCGTGTCGGGCCGCGTCGTGTAGACGCGCAGCATCTCCTGCAGGCCTCCGATCTCGAAGTCGATCTCAACGCCCTGGGAGCGGCCGATCCAGTTCGCCTGCATCGTCCGCACCTTCTCCGGCCAGCCTTCCAGCATTGACAGGTCATCGAGCAGCCGATCGGCGTAGTCGGTGATCTTCAGGAACCACTGCTCGAGGTCGCGCTTCTCGACCGGGGTGTCGAGGTGGCGCCAGCAGCAGCCGTTGATGACCTGTTCATTGGCGAGCACCGTCCTGTCGATCGGGCACCAGTTGACGGGCGACATCTTCCGATAGGCGAGGCCCTTGCGGTGGAAGAGCAGGAACAGCCACTGCGTCCAGCGGTAGTAGTCGGGCAGGCAGGTGGTGACCTCGCGATCCCAGTCGTAGAGGATGCCCATCAGCGGCAGCTGCCGCTTGGCGATCGCGATGTTCCCCAGCGTTTCGGTCTCGGGGTGAGTGCCCTTGGCGATCGCGGCGTTCTCGGCCGGGAGGCCGAACGCATCCCAGCCGAAGGGATTGAGGACCTCGAACCCGCGCATTCGCATGAAGCGGGAGTAGAGGTCGCCGATCGTGTAGTTCTTCATGTGCCCCATGTGGAGCTCGCCGCTCGGGTAGGGGAACATCACCAAGTTGTAGTACTTGGGCTTGGTCGCGGCGTCGTCGGCCCGCATGACGCCACGCTCGCGCCAGACCTCCTGCCACTTCGGCTCGATCTCCTGGGGCACGTAGCCCCGCTTCCTCACCTGTGCCATCTGAATTTGAATTTCAGATGTTACTAGCGAGGGAAGGACGGCCTCGATTCGTGCAAGGAACCTTCGAAAGGTGATTTGGTGAAGGCACCGAATGAGTCGCCTGCGCGATTTCCTGACCCGCCGGCAAGGCTGGGTCGTCCTCGCCCTGGCGATTCTCTATTTCCTCGTCTACGCGACGCTGGCGGTGCTCCGCCACGAGTCCTACCACTCCTGGGGCTTTGACCTCGGCCTTAACGACCAGGTCATCTGGAACACGACCCAGGGACGGCCATTCGAGTCGACCATGAGCCTGGTTCTTGCCTACCCCCACTCCTACCTCGGAGATCATTTCGCCCCGATCTACCTGCTCGTCGTGCCGTTTTACATGGCCTTCCCTCACCCCGAGACACTGGTCGTGTTCCAGAGCATGGCCTTCGCTCTGGGTGTCTGGCCGGTCTACCTGCTCGCCCGGCTGAAGCTGCCGGACGGCTACCCGCTGGTGTGGGCCGTGGCGTATTTCCTGTTCCCATCGGTGGCGTTCATCACGCTCTGGGACTTCCACGACATCGCGCTGTCCGTGGCACCTCTCGGCTTTGCCCTGTACTTCCTGGAGCGTGAACGGAAGGGCTGGTTTGTCCTGAGTCTGCTGGTCTCGTTCGCCATCAAGGAGGAGATGCCGCTGATCGGCGCCGGTATCGGAGCCTATGCGCTGCTCGGCAAACGGAACTGGAAGCTTGGCCTGGGTGTCCTGGCAGGGAGCCTTCTCGCCTTCGCAACGCTGCTGCAGGTGGTGCTCCCCTACTTCCTCCACGGCCGCTCCTACTCCTACATCCGAGAGCGGTACGCCGAGGTCGGGGGCAGCCCCGGAGCCATCCTGCTCACGCTGCTGACGAAGCCGCTGCAGGTTGCGCACGTGCTGCTCGTGCCGAAGAAGCTCTTCTTCTCCATCGGCATCTTCGGCCCGGTGCTGGGGATCAGCTGGCTGGCTGGATGGGCGTCGCTGCTGCTCCTGCCGACGCTTGGCTACATCCTCCTGTCGAACGACGTGAAGCAATACTCCCTGGTCACCCAGTACCCGGCTCCACTCATTCCACTCGTGTTCGGCACCGCGATCCTTGGCTTCGCCCGATTCCGCGAGTCAGCCCGCCTGCCCTTGGCGGTGGCCGTGCT
Source organism: Candidatus Dormiibacterota bacterium (assembly GCA_030948245.1). GTDB lineage: Bacteria > Chloroflexota > Dormibacteria > Dormibacterales > Dormibacteraceae > UBA6019. Next base: position 11,456 of record JALZAP010000002.1, read on the forward strand.
GGCCAGCTCGCTGCTCTTCAGCTTTGCCTTCGGCGACATGCCCTTCTCTCTCAAGTTCGACGCCAGCCAGTTCCGGCGGGAGCCGCGCTATGCGGCCTTCATGCCTCAGCTCGCGGTCATCCCGTCCGATGCCCGCGTCTCGGCGGAGGGCGGGATCACCAGCCATCTGTCCGAACGGCGGTACATCTATGACTACTGGTGGGAGGGCGTACAGGACGCGGACTGGGTGGTGCTCGATTCCCGAGCCGTCAATTACGACCTGCGGACCTTTGAATCCCAGGTGACCTCCGTCGAGTCTCACGGATATGAGCAGGTCGCCAGCGGTCAGGGACTCATGCTGCTTCGCAAAGCACGAGGGTAGGCCGCGCACAGGCTTTGCCGAGCCCGGAAGTCCGCCTTGCCACCTGGCTAGCCACCGGGCAGGCGAGGGTCCGACCCCCTGGCCCCGAGCACCTCGTGGCCGATGATCGCAACCACGACGATGGCGGCACCCGCTCCCTGAAGGAGGCCGAAGCGCTGGCCGGCGAGCGCGACGGCGGCAGCCAGCGCCCAGGCCGGCTCGGTGGCGAGGATCAGCGCGGTCCGGCTGGCCGAGAGGTGGGTTTGGGCCCAGGTCTGGATCAGGAAGCCGAGCGCCGATGCGAGGATCCCGGTGACCGCGATGGCGAACCAGACGCCGCTCGGCGGTACCGCCAGCTGGGGGATCGAGGCGCCGCCGAAGAGTGCCGCCGCGGTCAGCATCTGGACCATCGCAAGCGGGGCCGGAGGCGCACTCGGAGCCCAGCGGCTCAGAAGCACGATGTGGGCGGCGAAGCAGATCGCGCAGCCGACCACGAGCAGGTCGCCGATCCCGGGCAGCGCGAATCCGGAGCTGGTGAGGAGGATGGTTCCCATCAGCGCAAGAACCACGCTGGCGATGGTCCGGGGAGGGATCCTGACTCCGAAGAGGCCGTCGATGAGGGGCGTGAAAACGACGAAGAGGCCGGTCAGCACCCCGGCGTTACCAGGGCTGGTCGTCTGGAGACCGACCGTCTGGAGGAGATAGCCGGCGGCCAGCGCAATCCCGATCGGCACGCCGAGCCTGACCACACGCCAGCCCGGCAGCCGGTGTACGACGGCGATCATCACGAGCGCCGCGAGAGCGAAGCGGATGGCGAGGAAAGGGAGCGTCGGATAGTGTGAGATCGCATCTTTGACCAGCACGAAGGTCGAGCCCCACACCGCCGTCACCAGGACGAGCAGGAGAACGTAGATCAATGGAAATCCTCTGGGCGCCGTGGCGCGCGACGTACATTGAGAAAGGAGAGGACGAGCCCGGCTGTCTGTTTTGTCGCGTCCTGGCCGACCCCTCGTCGGACGGTGTGAACCTCGTTCTCTGGCGAGAGCCGGGCGCCCTCGTGATGCTCAACAAGTACCCCTACAACAGCGGCCACCTGCTGGTCGCGCCGGTTCGGCACACCGGCGATTTCGCAGAGCTGCAGGCGGAGGAGGTCGCCGACCTCACCTCGGCACTGCAGCGCGGGGTCAAGCTGCTCGAGAAGGTGCTGACCCCGGACGGTTTCAACCTCGGGGCCAACCTCGGCAAGGCGGCGGGAGCCGGGATCGCCGACCATCTCCATTTCCACGCGGTGCCGCGCTGGAATGGCGACACCAATTTCATGCCCGTGGTCGGCGACACCAAGGTGATCAACGAGCACCTCGAGACGACTGCTGCCAAGCTGCGCGCAGCACTTGCGACCAGCCAGTAGCAGCCTCCGCCTCCTCGCCTTCGCGGTTCCCGCCGCCCTTGGCGTCTCGGCTATCCAGCCGCTCCTCGCCGCCCTGACTGGCCAGGTCTCCCCGAACTGGGCGCTCCAGCTGGCGGCGCCGGCGCTGCTCACCGCGGGTCTGATGATGGTCGCCGCCCGTCTCACCGACCGGACCGGCGAAGCAGCGCCGCCCTGGTATTCGGCCTGGGCGCTCCTGCCCGGCTCCTTCATCCTCGCCGGGGCGGCGTCGATGTGCGTCTTCGCGGCATTTGTCGAGCTCCCCCAGATTCGCGTCCTCGGCTTGGCCTTCCTGGTCGCCGGCGCGCTGACCTGGGCCGCCGCGCTCACCTGGGTCAGGAGGGCCGCCAAGTAACCCGGCCGCCGACCACGGTCCCCATTACGTGGTCCCCGTCGACGAAGGTCAGGTCACTCAGCATCCCAGGGGCTAGCCGGCCGAGGCTCTTCTCGGTTCCCGCCGCGTAGGCAGCGCCGGCCGTGTAGGCGCGGATCGCCGCCGCCCGACGGATCGCCAGCTCGGGGTGCCAGCCGGCGCGCTTTCGCCAGCCGGTGGCGGCGTCGATGCCGAGCAGCGGCGCCGCGTCCTCGACCGGTGCGTCGGATCCAAAAGCGAGAACCGCGCCCCCGTCGAGCAGCGGCCGCCAGGCGTAGCTGTGGGCGGCCACGGCCGGCCATTCGCGGTCGGCCAGCTCTCGATCGGCGACGGCGTGGATCGGCTGCATCGACGCGATGGCCCCCGAGCGCTTGAAGCGGGGGACGTCAGCCGGGTCGACGCACTGGGCGTGCTCGATCCGGGGCCGCCATTTCCGCCACGCCCCGGCGTGCGGCTCGAGAGCGTCGAGCGCCCGCCGAACGGCCCGGTCGCCGATCGCGTGGAGGCAGACGTTCAGGTCCGCCGCGGCGCAGCGCCGGACCAGCTCCTCGAGCTCGTCCTGGGGCAGCACCGTCACCCCGGTGCCGTCGAGCATCTCGGCCGTGCGGCTGCCCAGCGAACCGTCGAGGAACGCCTTGACACCCCAGATCCGAAGCGTGTCGTCGCCCCAACCCGAGCGGATGCCGATCCGCTCGGCGGCCGCCAGGTCGGCGGCTGGAAAATTCCAGGTCACCCGGAGCGGCAGCCGGCCCGCGGTGTGCAGGCGCTGGAAGGAGCGGAAGGCGCGCGGCGTGTCCATCGTGTGAACGGAGGTGATCCCCTTGCCGGCCAGCGCCCGAAGCGCCCGCAGCATGCCGCGGTCGAAGGCGGCGTCGGAGGGCTCCGGCACGAGTCGGCGAACGGCCTGGATCATCGTCTCCTTCACGGTTCCTGGCGGGTCCTGGTCCTCGGCGCGAAGCCCCGCCGCCCGAACCGCCGCGTTGCTGAGCCAGGCCGAGTGGCCGTCCTTGCGAGTCAGGATTGCCGGCCGGCCGCCGCTCGCGGCGTCCAGCTCCTCCGGCCGAGGCCAGGATGGGTCGTCGCGCCAGGCGTCGTTGTACCAGCCGCGGCCGACCACCCACGCGCCGGCGGGCAGCCGCTCCGCCCAGGCCCGGACCCGGGCCAGCGCCTGCCGGCGGGTCGGAACGTCCTGCAGGTCGACCGTCAGGTAGCGAAGGGCCAGCCACTCGAGGTGGAGGTGGGCGTCGTGCAGGCCGGGCAGAACCCGGCCGCCGATCTCGACGACCTCGGCGTCGCGCCCGGCCGCAGCGCGAGCGGCGGCACCGACCGCGAGGATCCGCCCGTCCGGCCCGGCCGCGACCTCGGGCCGGCAGCCCTTGAAGAGGATCGCCCGAGCCGGCATCATCGGTGATCCCCCGGGAGCTCCGCGGCTGATCACAGGCCGTAGGTCTTGGCGATGATCTCCTTCATGATCTCGTCCGTCCCAGCCCCGATCCGGGCCAGGCGGGCGTCGCGCCAGGCGCGCTCGACCGGGAACTCGCGCATGTAGCCGTGGCCGCCGAGGATCTGGATGGCGTCGTCGGCGACCTCGACCGCGATCTGCGTTGCCATCAACTTCGCCTGCGAGATCTCACGGACCGGATATTCGCCCTGGTCCCACTTCGTGGCGCACTCGTAGACGAAGGCCCTGACCATGTTCACCTTGGTCGCCATGTCGACGAGCCTGTGCTTGATCACCTGGTGCTCGGCGATCGGCTTTCCGAACGCGCGCCGTTCCTTGGCGTAGTCCATCGCGTACTCGAAGGTTTTCTGGGCCCCGGCCACGGCGCCGCAGGCGGAGATCAGGCGCTCGCCCTGCAGCTCCCACATCAGCTGCTTGAAGCCTTCGCCCTCCTCGCCGATCAGGTTGTCGAGGGGCACCCGGCAGTCCTCGAAGAGGAGCTCGGCGGTGTCGGAGGAGTGCATTCCGAGCTTCTCGAGAGTTCGGGTGACGCTGTAGCCGGGCGTCCCCTTCTCGACCATCAGCAGGTTGTAACCCTTGTGGCCGCGTTCGCGGTCGCCCTTGGTGACGAGCAGCACCCAGCTGGCGCGCGCGCCGTTGGTGATGAAGATCTTGCGGCCGTTGATCACCCATTCGTTGCCGTCGCGCCGGGCGATGGTCTGGATGTTGGCCAGGTCGGAGCCGGCGTCGGGCTCGGTCATCGCGATCGCGGCGATCATGTCGCCGCTGATCGCCGGGGCCAGCCACTTCCGCTTCTGCTCGGGCGTGCCGAACTTGTTGAGAGGAGGCGTGGCCATCTCGGTCTGAACCGCCACCGCCATCCCGAGTCCGCCCGAGCCGGCCCTCGCCATCTCCTCCTCGAGGACGATCGCGCTGAAGTAGTCGCCGCCCTGGCCGCCGTACTCGGGGTCGTAGCGCAGCCCGAGCAGCCCCTGGTCCCCCAGCTTCTTGAAGATCGAGTCGGGGAACATCGTCTCCTCCCACTCGGCGAGGTGCGGCTTGACCTCCCGATCCAGGAACCTCCTTATCTGGAGCCGGAGCTCCTCGTGGGCGTCGGTGAAGTACATGCCGCGATTCTCTCGCACGGGCGTGCTCGAAGGTCCGCTATGATCCCTCCCGGGCTTGGGGCCCTGGTCCTAACTCGTCCTGTTCGCCTGTCTACTCAATTTGGAGCTGGTTTTTGGGTTCGGTTATCAAGAAGCGGCGCAAGAAGATGCGCAAGCACAAGCACAAGAAGATGCTCAAGAAGACCCGTTGGCAGCGACGGGCGCACGCCTAGCTTCGGGCCCAGCTCTCTAACTCATACCCCTCGACGCCATTGGTTTGCGATGCTCGACGTCATTCCCGAGCGGACCGCCAGTCGGTCTCGAAGCGGGCGGCGTAGGCGGCGATCGCCCCAGGATCGACCGTCGTCACGTCGAGCTCGTGGTTGACGTCGAGGCCGTGATGGCTCCAATTGGCCGAGCCGAGGACGAGCACCCCATCGGCCAGCACGGCCTTGGCGTGCAGCTTGGCGCCGGCCGGGGGCACGAACCAGCGGACCTCGGTCGACGCCCGGCGGAGGAGCGCAAAGCTCGGCCGGTTGACGTCCTGGCCGGGGTCGAGCAGCACCCTTACCCACACGCCACGCCGGTGGGCTGACTGGAGCAGCAGCACCACATCGGCATCGGCGAGGTCGAAGACCTCGGCCTCGATCCGGGTCCGCGCTGAGCCAAGGGTGGCCTCGAGGAGGCGCCGAACCTCGTTCCCGGGTGCGGTCTGTGTGATCGGCCCCTGCTCTGGAGGGAGGGGCGCCGGCGCGCCACCGGCCAGTGCCCAATCCTGCTCGAAGATCCGGCTCAGGCGGCGCAGTTCGGGCGGCGCTCGCAGCAGCAGGGCGTAGTCGTGGTTCCGATCGCTGTTCGCACCCCAGTTCATTCCGCCGACCACGGCGCGGTCGTCGCCGAGGAGGAGCTTGACGTGGTCGATCTGCAGGGCGTGGTCATCGACCGGGTAGTAGCGGACAGGGACGCCGGCCGCCGCCAGCCGTCGCCCGGTGACCAGCGTCACCGGGACGGTGGGGTCGAGCACCACCCGGACGTCGGCGCCGCGCGCTCGCGCCTCGACCAGCCCCAGGGCGAGGTCGGCCCGCCCGAACTCGTACATCTCAACCAATACCCGGGAGTGCGCGGCGGCCATCGTCTGACCGACGGCGACGAAGATGCTGGCGTCCTGCCAGAGTCCGCCGGTTTCGGTCCGTGGGAGCGCCGGGCCGCTGGTGCAGGCGGCCACGAAGAGGGCGGAGAGCAGAGCAAGACGGCCCATCGGGTGCAGATTCTCGGCGAGCGCCCGAGCGAGAACAAACCTGGCCGGTTAAGCGCCCGGCAGCTCTTCGATCGGTGTTCCAACCCCGGCTTTCAGGACTTCGTCGGCGCGACCCTGGCGAACTCCGATCTCGACCAGCCCCAGGCTGCCGGCGTACCAAAACGGCACACCGGGAGGCGCTTCGGCGTAGGTGCGCGCGCTCACCTCGACGACCGTCTGCCCCACTCGCAGCCGGCCCACCGGCGGGGGGATGTTGGTGACCAGGTTGCCGAAGTTGTCCACCCAGACCACGCTCGGTCCCGGATCACGCAGCTCCACCAAATCCTCAACCCGCCGGCCGAGCTCAACCAGCGCCTGGCCGCGTCCGAGGGAGCCGACGGCGGGAGCGAAGATGTCCCGGCCCTCGAACGTTGCGCTGACCGAGGCCGGCCGCGGCAGCTCCACCGCCGCCAGGTGACGCGCCCGGCGCACCACGAGCGAAAAGATGCCGTTGTCGGGCCCGACAAAGTAATTGCCGTCGGCCTGGATCGCGAGCGGCCGCCGGACGCCTCCGACGCCGGGGTCGACCACCGCCAGGTGGATCGTCCCGGCTGGGAAGTTTTGGGTACCAGCCCAGAGCACGAAGCTGGCGGCCTTGACGTCGAATGGTGGGATCTCGTGGCTGATGTCGATGAACCGGGCGTCACAGACCGCCAGGATCGCCGCCTTCATCGCGGCCACGTACGGGGAACCGGTCCCGAAGTCACTGGTCAGGGTGACCAGCGGACCTACCAGTAGCGCGTCTCCTTCCACGGGTCGGCTTCGTCGTGGTAGCCGCGCTGCTCCCAGAAGCCGAGCCGGTTCCTGGTCATGAACTCGAGGCCGCGGAGCCACTTGGCCGACTTCCAGAAGTACTTCTTGGGCACCAGCAGCCGAAGCGGCCAGCCGTGCTCGACGCTGAGGTCCTGGCCATTCCAGCCAGTGCAGAGAAGCACGTCGTCGTCGTCGAGAACCTCGAGCGGAACGCTGGTCGTATAGCCGTACTCGGAATGCGCCATCACGTAGTGCGCCTCGGGTTTCGGCCGGACGAGCTCGAGAAGCGCCTGGATGGGAACCCCGGTCCAGCGGTCGCCGAGCCGGCTCCAGGAGGTGACGCAGTGGATGTCGGCCACGACCTCCTTGGTCGGCAGCTGCTTGAACTGCTCGTAGGTCAGGGTGACCGGGTTCTCAACTTCACCGTAGACCTGGAGGGTCCAGGTGGCGAGGTCTGTCCTGGGCACCGGGCCGAAGTGGAGCAGGGGCCATTTGTCGGGTGCGGTCAGGGTCTGGCCGGGCGGGACCCGCTTGGGATCGATCCCTTCGGGTATGCGATTGCGCCTGAAGAGCCCCACTCCGGGAGTATACGAAGCCGATGAGCCGGCCTCGGCTCAGGTGGCGGCGACTGTGAACGACCACGTCTTCGAGAAGGCCTGGTCGTCGATGGTGCCGTTCAGCTGGAACGTATAGCGGCCGCCGGGCAGGAGCGGCAGGGTGGGCAGGACTCCCCACTGGTTCGCCCCGAGCCTGGTCGGATCGACGGGGTAGCCCGACACCGCCTTCCCGTCAGGGCCGGCGAGCTGTGCGGCCTGGACCTTGAGGGTCGACGCCGAGCCGACCTGGAACGTGATCGCGTAGCCGGTGGGGTAGCGCGCGGCCGGCGAGGGGTCGGGGATCTCGTTGCCGAGAAATGAGCTGGGGACGTTCGCCTGGTCGGCTGCCGGGTAGACGACCGGGCCATGCGTCGAGGCGGCCCCCAGGCCGAGGTCGAGGACCTGGATCGAGAGCGCTCCGACCTGGGCTTCACCATAGCCGGCCGTCGCAGCCTCGGGGTCCCCGAGGGCGAGGCGGTGGAGGACCGCGTCGACCCAGTGATCGACGGCGGCGACCGGCTGATAGGCGTGGGAGATGTCTTCGGCGGTGCGCGAACCGGTGTATCCGAAATGCTGAGCCCGGGCCAACGAGTCGGCGCCGAATGCGCCCGGTAGCGAGGGATCCTCCTCGTGAATCCGGACGTCGGCCACCGCAGCCTGGCCGAAGTTGAAGAGCCAGAAATAGGAATGCGCGAGCGCCGCGGCGGCCTGTGGCGCCGACTCCACGAGGGCAGGCGTTCCGGCTGTCGATCGGAAGCCGTTCGCGCGGTCGAGCGCCTGCTTGCGAGCGCTGCTCAGGGCGGTGCCGTCGGGGGCCGGGCCGAGCTCCCTGACGGGGTCGGTCTTGAGCACAAGAAGGTCCAGGTGGTAGAGGTAGTTGTAGACCTCGAGCGAGCTCGGGTTGGCCTTGAGCGAGGCCAGCAGCAGGTCGTGCGCGGCGGTGAAGTCACGTTTCATGGCGACGTCGAGCTGCGCTTCGCCCAGGCTGGCCGCGGTACCGTTGGGGCGGATCTTGAGCGCCTTCAGGTAAGCCGCCTCGGCGACGGCCGTGTCGAGGTGAAGGGCCGCGGTGTCCCCGACCGCGACATTGACCCCGTAATCGCCCGGATGCTGCTCACGGACGGCCGCGATCAGGGTGTGCGCCGCGCCCTGGTTCTTCCCCGCGTACTGGAAGCGCGCGAGCTCCAGCTGCCGCTCCGGAAACCTCGGCTGGGCCTTGATCGAGAGCTGAAGATGGTTCAGCTGCTCGTTGAGGTCGCCGAGCCCACGGTAGTAGTTCGCCCATTCGCGCTCCAGCTCTCCCAGCGCATAGGCGTCGCGCGCAGTCTTCTCGCCCGCCGCCAGCTCGGTGCGTGCGTTTGGGAAGCGGCCGGAGTCGGCCAGCGCCTCCGAGTAGAAGACGTGAGAGAGGGGATCGACCGGGGCGGCCTTGATGGCGCGGCTCCCGGCGTCGACGGCTCCGGTCACGTCCTCCGACCAGTCGAGCGCCCTCGTCAACCGCGCGAGAGCGGGTGAGCCGGGATGCGCGAGAACCGCGGCGCGGGCCTGGACGATCGCCTCGCCGAAGCGGTTCTCGTAGTCGAGCAGGAGCACGTAGTGCGCCTGCGCGGACGGGTTGTCGGCCGAGATCAGCTTCAGGTAAGCCGCTTCGGCGCCGTCGTAGTCGCCCGCGAAGAGTCGGGTGTCGGCGGCAGCGAGGGGGTCGGAAGGGATCGGCGACGTGGCAGGCCGACCGAGCGAGGTCGGCTGACAGGCGGAGCCGAGGAGGCCGAGGCAGGCAAGAATCGCGATCATCCGAATCATTTTCGAAACCCGAAGCCTACCCCGCGCCGCCATTCGGACCGCTCCAGGAGGCTGGCTATACTGGCGGGCGGGGCGATAGCTCAGCTGGGAGAGCGCCTCCCTCGCACGGAGGAGGTCGTGGGTTCGAATCCCATTCGCTCCACCTCTCAAACCCGGCGCCAGATTCCGCGTCAGGCTTCCACAGGTCGGCGGCAGCGCTGCAAGGTTTTCTGCTCAGGGTCGTTGTATCAACCACAGCGGATTACGTCGGAAGCAACGTCCCAGCTTACGTCGCAGCAACGAGGTGAAATCAACGTGGTACTAGTCGTCGCACTTGAAATTCGCGATCTCGTCGGAGCCGCCTGGAAGGCATACCGGAGCAACCGAAACCGCCCGAGCAGGCCGCCGACGATCCTCCGTCCCCGGCTGACGTCGCCGCGACTTCCCCGGTTCGACCTACCGAAGGCCGCCTAGCTCAGGCCAGCGGAGCGGTCAGCTCGACCTGGATGTTGTCCGGGTCGCGGAAGGGCAGGACGAGGATCCCGAACCCCTCGAGCGCCTTGATCGGCCCATGCGGAATGCCCCGCTCGTCGAACAGCTTCACGGCGTCCTCGAGCTCGGCCCGGCTGCCGACGTTGAAGCTCAGGTGGTCGAGCCCGACGCGGTCCTCGTTGAAGCGGTCACCGGTCGGCGCCACCGGGCGCAGGCCCAAGAGCAGATCGCCGCGAACCATGACGCAGCCTCCCCACAGCACAGGGTAGGCGGCGTCGGCTCCGGGGTCGTCGGGCGGCGGCGAATCGACAGCTACGTCGAATCCGAGCAGCTGGGTGTAGAACTCTCGGCTGCGCTTGACGTCGGTGACCGTCAGGCGGAGATGGTGGATGCTCCCGGTCGCGATCTGCCCTGCCATGGCTTCAAGCCCCTCCTTTTCAAGCAGTCGTCAGCGCTTGGTCGGCGACCTTGCCCCGGATCAGGTCGGCGGCCTTCTCAGCGATCATGATCGTCGGGGCGTTGGTGTTGCCGCGCACCACCGTCGGCATAACCGAGGCGTCGATGACGCGCAACCCCTCCATGCCATAGACCCGGAGCTCGGGGTCGACGACCGAGCCCATCGCACAGGTGCCGACCGGGTGGTAGAGAGTCTGGGTCGTCCGCTGGATCAGGTCCCAGATGTCGGCGTCGCTGTCCGAGCTTGGCCAGCTGACCATCTGCCGGCCCCGCCGCAATCGGGTCAAAGCGGTCTGCTCGCCGATCTCCATCGCCATCCGCACCCCGCTGATCATCGCCTGACGGTCCTCCTCGACGTCGTAGTAGTTGTGCAGGATGTGGGGCTTGGCGCTCGGCACGAGCGAGCGCAGGTAGAGGACTCCGCGGCTGCTCGGCTTGAGCAGGCAGGGACCCCAGGAGACTGCGTGGTCGGTCGGGAGTCGAAGTCCCTCGTCGGCGAACATCACGGGAGCCGCGTGGAACTGGATGTCAGGAGCGGCGAGGCTCTGGTTGCTGCGCCAGAAACCGCCCGCCTCGCCGATGTTGGAGGTGAGGTGCCCGCGCCCTTCGGTCTGGAGGAGCTCCACGTTGGCCGGGGTCTCGGCGGTGATCAGGGTCTCCGTGTCCGTGAGGAAGCCGAGGAGCGCTGCCGGGTGATCCTGGAGATTGCGCCCAACGGGAAGGTCGGCGATGGCCTGAATGCCGTAAAGGGCGAGCTCAGCCGCCGGGCCAATCCCGGACAGCATGAGGATCTGAGGCGAGCAGTAAGCTCCCGCCGCGAGCAGCACCTCCCGGGTGGCGCGGATCTGCTTCAGCTCATCGTGGTGGTCGATCTCCACGCCTACCGCTCGGCTGCCTTCGAGGAGGAGCCGCGTGGTCTGGGCACCGGTGACCAGGTGCAGGTTCGGCCGCTCCAGCGCAGGGCGCAGGTAGGCCACGGCGGCTGAGCACCGCATCCCGCCTCGCTGGGTCAGCTGGTAGTAGCCGACGCCGTCCTGGCGGTCGCCGTTGAAGTCCTGGTTACGGGGCAGGCCGGCCTCCACGGCCGCATCGACCCAGCCGTCCATGAGCGGGTGCCGGGATCGCCCCTCGCTGACCCGCAGCGGGCCGCCGGCGCCGTGCAGCTCGGAGGCGCCGCGCTCGTTGTCCTCCGCCTTGAGGAAATAGGGAAGGACATCGGACCAGCCCCATCCCTCCAGGCCAAGGCCTTTCCACTCCTCGTAGTCGAGCCGGTTTCCCCTGATATAGATCATCGCGTTCATCGAGGAGGAGCCGCCCAGCATCCGGCCGCGCGGGAGATAGACGGTGCGCCCCTCGAGCTTGGGCTCGGGGTCGGTCTGGAAGTCCCAGTCCCACTTCGACTTGTAGAGCTTCGGGAAGCCGGCCGGGATGTGGATCTCGAGCGCAGTGTCGGGCGCGCCCGCTTCGAGCAGCGCCACCTGGACGGTGGGGTCTTCGCTCAGCCTCGCGGCGAGCACGCAGCCGGACGAGCCGGCTCCGACGATGACGTAGTCGAAGTTGTCAGCCATTACCGTCCCTCCCGCGGCGCATCAGCGACCGCGACAAGCCCTGCCACCGGCGCGTTGACAAGGTAAACCCGAACTCGCGCGGAGGAAACACCCGAATACGGGTGGGGCCACCATATTGATAGTCTTGTTATCATGTTTTCATGGCCGAGTTAAATGCCAAGAAGCGCGACAAGCTTCCCGACAGCAGCTTTGCGTTTCCCAAGGAACGCAAGATGCCACTCAACGACGCCGGTCACGTCCGCAATGCGTCTGCCCGGTTCAACCAGGTCGAAGGCGTGAGCGCGGCCGAGAAGAAGACGGCGAAGTTGAAGATCGAGCGAGCAGCGAAGGAGAAGGGCGTAAAGCTCTCCAAGCGTCCCGACTAGGCACCCGGACTACGTCGCCAGGGCGTCCTCGAGGAGACGCTTCGTCCGCTGGTCGAATGCGACCAGCCGGACGACCTCCACCCCGTTTGGCGTCGCCCGGATCGTGTCGATCGCGATCCTGGCGGCTTGCTCCGGCGGAAAGCCGTAAGCCCCGGTTGAGATGGCCGGAAACGCCAGCGACCGCGCACCCAGCTCGTCAGCCACTTCGAGGGAGCGCCGGTAGCAGGCTGCCAGCAGCTCTGGCTCCTGCCTATCGCCGCCCGACCAGACGGGCCCGACGGCGTGTATGACCC
>JALZAP010000344.1 GCA_030948245.1 Candidatus Dormiibacterota bacterium
GGCCTCCGCCGCGTGATCTAGACCGCCCGTCGCTCCGTCCTAGTCTGCGGGCATGCCTGACGTCGTGATCGTCGAAGCCGTCCGCAGCCCCATCGGGCGACGCGGAGGCCGCCTGTCCCCCCTGCACCCCGCCGACCTCCTGGCCGAGGCGATCAAGACGGCCGTGGAGCGCACCGGCATCGACCCGGGCGAGGTCGGGCAGCTGGTCGGAGGCTGCGTGACCCAGGCCGGTGAGCAGTCCAACAACGTCACCCGCAACGCCTGGCTGTCGGCGGGGCTGCCCTACACCGCGGCCGCGACCACCGTCGACGCGCAGTGTGGCTCGGCCCAGCAGGCCAATCACCTGGTGGCGGGGCTGATCGCGGCCGGCGCCATCGAGGTCGGCATCGCCTGTGGCGTCGAGGCGATGAGCCGCGTCGGGCTTGGCGCCAACGCCATCAACGGCCCTGGCTACCCGTGGGGGCCGGACTTCCCCTACGAGACCCCGGACCAGTTCACCGGCGCGGAGCGGATCGCCAAGATGCGCGGTATCAGCCGCGACGACACCGACGCCTTCGGCCTCGCCTCGCAGCGCAAGGGCAAGGTCGCGTGGGACGAGGACCGGTTCGCCCGCGAGGTCGTCCCGGTGGAGGCCCCGATCCGCGGTGAGGACGGGGAGCCCACCAGCCAGACCCAGGTCGTGAGTCGTGACCAGGGATTGCGCGACACCACCATCGAGGGCCTCGGCAACCTAAAGCCGGTGCTCGAGGACGGCATCCACACCGCCGGCACCAGCTCGCAGATCTCCGACGGCGCCGCCGCGGTGCTGTGGATGTCAGAGGAGCGGGCACGGGCGATGGGTCTCCGGCCCCGCGCCCGGATCGTCGCCCAGACCGTGGTCGGCACCGACCCTCACTACCTCCTCGACGGCCCCGTGTACGCCACCGAGCGGGTCCTGGCCAAGGCTGAGATGTCGATCAGCGACATCGACACCTTCGAGATCAACGAGGCCTTCGCCGCGGTGGTGCTGAGCTGGGCCAGCGTGCACCGGCCCGACATGGACAGGGTCAACGTCAACGGTGGCGCCATCGCGATCGGTCACCCGGTGGGCGCCACCGGCAGCCGCTTGATCACGACCGCGCTCCACGAGATGGAGCGCTCCGACCAGTCGACCGCCCTGGTCAGCATGTGCTGCGGCGGCGCGCTGGGCACCGGCACCATCCTCGAGCGGCTGTCGTGACCGCCACCAACGCGCTGCCCGAGGTTCTCAGCGCCCCGCACGTTCTCGAGTACCCATACAGGCGCTCGGTCGGCGAGGTGCTGAGTGCGTTCTTCACCGGCCTCCGTGACGGCAAGGTGCTGGGCATCCGCGGCAGCGACGGCCGCGTCCTGGTGCCACCGCAGGAGTACGACCCGGTGACCGCGGAGACCTTGACCGAGATGGTCCCGGTTGGCGACGCCGGGGTGGTCACGACCTGGGCCTGGATGGACCACCCGACCGCCAAGAACTCGCTGCAGAAGCCGTTCGCGTGGGCCCTGGTCAAGCTCGACGGCGCTGACACCGCCATGCTCCACGCGGTCGACGCCGGGAGCATCGACCGGATGGCGACGGGCATGCGGGTCAAGGTCCGCTGGCGCGCCGAGCGGGCCGGCAGCATCAGGGACATTCAATGCTTCGAGCCGGAGGCTTCGGCATGACCCAGACCAAGACCCCCGAGACGGCCGCCGAGGGCACGCCGCAAGAGCCGGTGACGATCGTCGAGACCCCGATCTCGATCGAGTACCGGTTCACCGCCGGCACCGCCAGCTCGCGCTTCCTGCGCAACATCGCCCAGGGCAAGCTGGTGGGCCAGCGCTGCCCCCGCTGCCACAAGGTCTACATCCCGCCGAGGGGCTCATGCCCCACCTGCGGGGTGCCCACCGAGGAGGAGGTCGAGCTCTCCGACCGGGGCACCGTCACCACCTTCTGCGTGGTCAACGTGCCCTTTTCCGCGCATGTCATAGACATGCCATACGTCGCCGCCA
>JALZAP010000003.1 GCA_030948245.1 Candidatus Dormiibacterota bacterium
CGCCGACGTCATTCCGACGCCGGAGACCGCGCCCGCCTGGCCGGTGTCTCCCTACGGCGTCTCGAAGCTCTCCTTCGAGCATTACCTGTTCGGATTCAGTCGGACCCGCGGGCTGAGCTATTCGGCGCTCCGCTACGGCAATGTTTACGGCCCCCGTCAGAACCCGCACGGCGAGGCGGGGGTAATCGCCATCTTCTGCGAGGGCCTGCTCGGCAAGCGGCCGTTCAAGGTGCACGGCTCCGGCACCGCCACCCGCGACTACATCCACGTCGACGACGTCGTCCGCGCCAACCTGCTGGCGCTCGACTCGGATGTCTGCGACCACTTCAACGTCGGCACCGGCCGCCAGGCCGACACCAACACGATCTACCGGCTGGTTGCGGAGCGGATGGGGAAGCCGCTCGAGGTCGAGCACGGGCCCGACCGGGCGGGTGACCTCACGGCGTCGGCGCTCGACTCGGGCAAGATCCGGCGACTGCTGGGCTGGAAAGCGGAGGTCTCACTCGAGGACGGGATCGCCCGGACCGTCGACTGGTTCTTGGCCGGGCGCTGAAGAAGGCTGGCGAGAGACGGAGTCGGCCGTTCGTGCAGGCGAGCGAGCGCGCTCGGTCGGTTCTTCTTCGGTGCCCTGCCACTCAGGAGCGGAGCCAGGCCGGCACGAACCGGTAGCCGCCGAGGGCCGGCCAGCCCTCGTCGGCGAAGATCAACTCGGCGTTGACCAGCACCGCCAGGTAGTAGAGCCAGCGGGAGCCGATGTCGTGAGCTTCGAACGCCACCACCAGAGCCAGGTTGAGGGCCAGCAAGAGGCCCAGCACGGCGACCTTGCGGGTCCCCAGACCGAGGACCAGGAGCACTCCGACCACCGTCTCGGCGACCGCCTGGGCGACGGCGAAGAGTAACCAGTTGGGCGCCACGACGACGGCGAGCAGCTCGTGCAGGCCGGGGATCGGGTTGACCGAAGGCGCATCCTGGATGAGAGGCCGCATCCAGCCGACGCCGCCCCACTTCTGGCTCGCGAAATAGAGCCAGAAGATGCCGACCACGATCCGGAAGACGCCGCGCCAGAGCTCAGGCAGGCGCACGCCGAATCACCAGGAGCGAGGCCGCCAGCAGCACCAGCAGGGGCACCCCGTAATTGAACTCCGCCCAGAGCAGGAAGGGAGCTCCTCCCAGGGAGCTGGCGTCAAGCAGCACGTCGAGCGGCTCGATCACCGCGTAGAAGCCGAGGATGACCAGGTTCGCGAGCAGCGCCGTCCGCGCCGCCGGCTCGCGCACGGCGATCGTCAACAGGCCGAGCAGCGCCGCGGCGAGGGCGGGTCCCGCGAAGTCGAAGAGGAGGTGCGGGCCGAATGCCAGCGGAACGGCAGGCTGGGCGTGGAAGGAGTTGACGGTGAGGGGTAGGAAGGTGAACTTCCAGCCGTGGACGACCAGCGTCCCTGAGCTACCGATCGCGTACAGGGTGACGAGGTGCATCACCTCGTGCGTCGCCAGAGCGATGAGGTAGACCACCAGGCCGAGCGTGAAGGTCCACGCGGCGTTGCTCAGCCTGGTTATCGCATGGCCTTCAGCAGCGGGTCGGTCGCGGCCTCGAAGGCGGCCGCGACCGGCTTCATCCGCATTCGCCGGAGGCGGTGCTGGACCGCGCCCTTGAGGATCGCGAAGCGCAGCTTGCGCTCGCTGAAGTCCGAGTTGAAGAGCAGTCGGTTGTGACGGATGTGGTGCCATTCGCCCTCCTGGCGGCGCTCCTTGACGCGGCCGTGAAACTTGGTGCCGGGCAGCGGGTAGGCGATCGTGTAGCTGACGTAGTCGAGCGGCAGGTGGGAGGAGAAGCGGATCGTCCTGGCGAGGCTTTCCTCCGTCTCGCCCAGGTACCCGACCATGAAGAAGCCGGCGGCCTTGATCCCCGCCTTGACGCAGGCCTCGACGGCGGTCCGCGACTGATCCGGGGTGATTCCCTTCTGCATCTGCTTGAGTACGCCCGCGTCACCCGACTCGATGCCGAAGAAGATCCGCTTGCAGCCGGCCCGCTTCATCTGCGCGAAGAGCTCGTAGTCGACGTGGGTGACCCGCGAGAGGCACTCCCAGGTGAGCGGGATGTTGGCCGCCTCGATGTCGCGGCAGAGCTCCATCGTCCGGTGGTAGTTGAGCGTGAAGAGGTCGTCCGACATCCAGATATGGTCGTAGCCGAGCGCGGCGATCTCCCGCATCTCGGCGATAACCGAATCGGACGAGCGTGCCCTGAAGAGGTCGCCGAACACGGGCTTGTGGCAGAACTCGCACCGGAAGGGACAGCCGCGGCTGGCCATCAGCGGCGTTGTCGCGTCCTTCCAATGCCGCCGCCAGTAGGCGATGTACTCCGCGTTGGGCAGGTCGTCGCGATAGGGCGGAGCGAGCACGCTCATGTCCTTGCTCCGTGCGCGCGGCTCGGTCTTGACGACCTCGCCCGAGGGAGCCTTGAAGGCAAGCCCCCTGATCTCCCCCCAGCGCCGGTCGTCGAGGTGTCGCATTATCTCGACGATCGTCTCCTCTCCCTCCCCGACCGCGACCAGGTCGAAGTCGTCAAGGAACGGCTCCTGTTCGCCGCTCGGATAGGGACCGCCGACGACGAGGAGTGCCGCGTTCTGCCTGAGGTCGCGCGCGAGCGAGAACGCCTCGTCCTGCATGGTGATCATGCAGTAGATCCCGATCACCGCCGGCTTGAGGCGCTCCACCTCCGCCAGCACCTCCCCCCGCTCGAGAAAGGTGTGGTCGATCTGGCGGACGCTGTAGCCGGCGTTGCGCAGCGCGGAGCTCAGGTAGGCGAGGCCGAGCGAGGGCATTATCCAGTGCCGGCCCTTGCGGGGAGCTCGCTGCGGATAGATGAGGACGACGTCAGCCTGCTCCATACGGATCACCTCGCTTTGCCTATCACAAGCTGGTATTCGGTCCCTTTGAAACCGGGCCCGAAGACGTACTCGATACCGCTGAAATCGATGTCCGGGCTCCTCGTCTCCCGTGCCGCATACATCCCCTCCGCTGCGGGGAGGCGGGGAGCCGACCACTCCAGTCCAAGGGCTGCAGAGCGGAACCGACCCCATTCGCCCTGGACCGGCCGCCAGGAGCCGATCTCGGATCGAAGCCGGGTCTGGGTCCCATCGGCGAAGTCGTCGAAGCGGCTCGACTGCTCGTTCAGGAGAACCACCTGCTGGAAGCCCGGCTTCAGGTTGGATGCGTCGACTCTGATGTCGACGGTCCCTCCGCTGAGGCTGTAGATGACGACGACCTGGCCCCGGCTGGGGACGGCGCGGAAGGAGCGATCGCTGTCGACCCCAAGGCGGTCGAGCTCGAACGTCTTGACCCAGACCGGGGTGGCCGGCGTCGACATGTCGACGACGGTTGCCGAGCCGCTGAAGTAATCGCCGTCGGAGTAGCGGACGAGGGGAGCGCCGAAGCCCATCCCCTCTCCGGCGACCGGTCCGCCGGCCGCCTCCAGCACCAGGCCCTTGGCGAGGCCGGCCGTCTTACCCGCGTTGGGCTGATCGGCCGGGGATATCTCCGCCAGCGCGGAGTCGGTCACCCAGGCGCAGAGACGCTCCGGTGGAAGCGAGTAGGCGAAGGTCCGCTTACCGCCGGGAACCGTGTACGCGGCCGCGCTGCCGAGAGGGCTGAAAGGGGCCACGGGCAATCCCCGCACCAGGTCCGGGAAGACCGCCGTCAGCCGGTAGTAGCTGATGTCCTCGGTGACCACCGAGCCGACCATCCGGTCGTGGAGCCATCCGGTCGCGGCGATGGAGTCGGCCGGGAGGGCGCGGGACCCGAAGATGCGGTCGGGCTGCTTGCCGCTGTAGTAGGCGGCGACCGGGGAGTCGGTGAGCAACCCGCCCGGCTGCCCGGCGGATGCCCGGCCGCCCGCAACCAGGCCGCGGTCGATCGCGGAGAAGCTGGCCAGGACGGGCAGGAACGCCACCGTGACCAGTCCGGCAGCCGCGGCGAACGCCACGCCGAGCCGCGCGGGATGGCGATCGAGGCCGGCCGCCGCGAGCAGCGCCAGCCCGGGCAGCGCCAGGTAGTAGTAGCGATGGCTGCCGCTGTAAATGCCCACGAACACCAGCGCGGTGACCGCGCCCAGGTAGAGCAGCCCGGGGAGGATGACCAGCCGCAGGCGCGCGGCGGCGCCCTTTGCGAGGTAGGCCCGGACGCCGAGCGGCGCCAGCACCACGAGCGGAAGGCTGGCGAGCAGGAAGTACCCGACGAAGCCCAGGGCACGTCCGGCCGGATCCGGGTTCAGGTCGCCGCGGGCAACCGCCGAGCCGACTTCCTGGGCAGCCCTCACGGCCGAGTGCGAGGCCTGGCCGGCGGTGAGTTGGAGGACCAGCAGCACTGCAACGGCGGGCATCGCCCAGGCCAGCCGTTGGGCAAGCTTGGGCCGGCGGCGGGAGAGCAGCGCGCCACCGAAAAGCACCACGACCGCGCAGAACAGCCAGAGCCAGGCCTTGGTCCCGGTGAGGCATGCGATCACGGCCCAGGAGGCGGCGAGCGCCGGGCGCCGCGCCAGCAGAGACGCGGCGCTGGCGGTAAGCGCGAGCAGGATCAACGGCTCGGCGACCGCCGACGTGGCGGTGAGGAGGAAGATCGGGTTGAGAGCGAGGAGCAGCACCGCCAGTGCACCCTGCCGAGGGGTCGGCGCGAGCTTCCGGACGATGGCGAGGGTGATCAGGGCAAGTCCGACGTTGGCGAGCTTGAGAGCGCCGATCTGGTGCCAGCCGGCGACCCGGAGCACGGCGGCGGCAAA
The DNA here is from genome assembly GCA_030948245.1 of Candidatus Dormiibacterota bacterium. Taxonomy (GTDB): domain Bacteria; phylum Chloroflexota; class Dormibacteria; order Dormibacterales; family Dormibacteraceae; genus UBA6019. Next base: position 4,772 of record JALZAP010000003.1, read on the forward strand.
GAAGCTATAAGCCGGCAGCCAGGTGTCCTGCATGCCGAACAGGGGGTCGGCGAGCCGTCCCGTCTGAAGCAGGTTTGCGGCGAGCAGCCAGTGCTGGAAGGAGTCCTCGAACGGGTCCGGCCACTGTGCAAGCACGAACAGCAGGGCCGCGGGGGCGGCGAGCAGCAGCAGCGCCGGGCCAGCCTGGCGGAGCCTCAGCAGGCCTTGCTTTCCGGGCCGGCGGACAGTCATCACCTCGAGCGCCTGGATCAGGCTCGAGCCTCCCAGGTAGGCGAAGCCGGCGCCGATCACGGCAGCGTAGGCGGCCATCAACAGCTCCGAATAGGCGAGAGCGACGGCTGCGACGCCAAAGGCGGCCATTCCCACCGCAACTTCGATCAGGGCGATCGGATCGCCGCTGCTCGCGTACGCCGCGTCGCGCCACTCCTGTCCCGAACGTTCGATCCGATACTTCGGCGTCCGCAGGAACTCGCCGCCCGGTCGCAGGGCGCGGATGAAGGACAGCCACACGGTCACCGAGAGGCCTGCCCCGATGACCTGGCAGACCAGGCCCGGAAGGCCGTGCCACCAACGGCGGCCGCGGCGCATCTGGGCGACCGTGAAGGCGATCGCCGGCGCGAGGCTGATGACGTTGATCGCCAGGGGCAGCCGAAGGACCGCCGGCACGTGGTGATTGGAATCCATTCCCGCCAGCAGCAGTGGATAACAGACGATCTGCGCCAGCATCAGCAGCGGAACCGCATACGAGTAGAGGTGGACGAGGCCCTGCCACTTGGCGGCCACGGGCAGCCGGCTGCGGAGCAGCGGGAGGGTGAGCAGGAATGCGCACTGGAAGCTCCCGGTGGCCCAGCGCGCCTGCTGCCGCCGATAGGCATCGACCGACACCGGCAGCTCCTCGGGGACCTCGACGCACTCGCAGTAGACGGCCTTCCAGCCCGCCAGCTGGGCGCGATAGCTGAGGTCAAGGTCCTCGGTCAGCGTGCGGGCGTTCCAGCCGCCGGCCGACGCGATGGCCTCCCGGCGCCAGATGCCGGCGGTTCCCGTGAAGTTGGTCAGGTAGCCGGACGCCGAGCGGACGGCCTGCTCGACCAGGAAGTGGAAGTCGATCGAGAGCGCCTGCAGCCGCGTGATCCAGGAGTAGCGCTCGTTGAGGTGGCCCCAGCGCGCCTGCACGAAGCCGACCGAGGGATCGGCAAAGGGCCCGACCACACGGCGCAGGAAGTCCCGCCCCGGTACGAAGTCGGCGTCGAAGATCGCGAGCAGTCCGGCGTCCGTCCGCTCCAGGCCATGGGCGAGAGCGCCCGCCTTGTAGCCGACCCGGTTTGCGCGCCGGACGTGCTCGATCCGAAGGCCGCACCGCCGCCAGAGGGCAACCCTCGCCGCCACGATGGCGACCGTCTCGTCGTCGGAGTCGTCCAGCACCTGGATCTCGAGCCGCTCCCGCGGCCAGTCGAGCCGCGCCGTCGCGTCGATGATTCGCTCCGCCACGTAGCGCTCGTTGTAGATCGGTAGCTGGACGGCGACGTCCACCTCTTCGCCCCGGCCGACCAGGCGCGGCTGGACGGGCCTGATCCGGAGGGAACGCCAGCTCAGGTAAAGCATGTTCAGGCCGTAGAGGAAGAGAACGACGCTGGTGAACCCGACGAGTAGGAGTGCCGCGGAGATCAGCATCAGCCGCTCAGTCGTCGAACAGCGCGTAGGGCCGCATCGTCGAGCGCACGAAGGCCACCCGGGCGACCGCTTCGGGCCGGTGTCGACGCGTCCACTGCATGTACCTCCAGGCCGCCCGTCCCAGCGCTTTAGCGGGTCGGTCGAGCAGGGCCGGGAACAGACGCACGGACAGCCGCGGCCAAACAGCCACGACGCCACCGGACACCGCGGCACCAAGCTGGGGGAAGTGCTCGACCAGTCCTCCGTTCGCCGCCACCACGGTCGCCAGGAAGGGGCCACCGACCACCGTCCGGGAGGCCAGCAGCTCGTACGCCATGTCCTCGTCCTGGCGGGCGAGCGGAAAGCACTGCGAGCGTTCGAGGATCAGGTTCGCCGTCATCACCCGCGGTGCCACGGGACGGGTGGAGTGGGCGTCGACCGGCTTGCCCCGGTGGCGCAGCGCGTGAGCAATGCCGAGCAGGTTGAGCACCACGTAGGCGAGGTGTCGGTAGCCGTCCTCGACGACCAGGTTCAGGTCGACGTCGTCCGTCTCCCGGAAACCGCCGCTGGCCAGCGAGCCGGCGATCGACACGCTGGTGACGAAGGGGAACCAGCCGGCGAGGGAACGGCCGAAGCTCTCCGCCTCGGCCAGGTAGGCGGGGGCCGCTGCGCCATGAGCCGCCTGGCGGCGCCGGATGGCCTCGGCCCGCTCGCGTCCGGTGCTGCTGACGACCAGGCCGGACTCGACCTCGAGGTCGCTGCGGGGAAGGCTTGCCAGGAGCTGGGCCGGCGAGATCGGACCGCCCAGGCAGACCTCGGCCAGCCGAGTCGGCGACAGTGCGTAGCCGCGCCGTTCGAGGAGCGCCACCGTCCGCCGGACGCGGTCGGCGTGCCCGGTCGGATCTGCCGCGGTCGCGGATGTTGTGACTACCGTGGCCAAGGCTTGGTTGAAGATACGGCGCCTGGTTACGCTCTCCATCGACTCTCCCCACCGTGGGATGAGTGGGGAAAAATCGACTGCCTCTCCGCGCAGCAGGGCGGGGGAAATTGACTACGTCCAGCCTAGCGACGGGTCCTCGACCGGGGGGCGGCCCGAGCCGGGCAGCGGCTGGATGTCGTAGCCGTGCGGCCGAACTGCTTCGCGGAGCCACTGCAGCGCCATCGACTCGGTGTTCGCCCAGACGTCTGGATCGGCGCCCGAAACGCCGGTGTCGATGACGATCCGCCCGGCGACGCGGAGCAGGTGGCGGGCGAGCGGCGCGGCCTCGGGAACCGAGAAGTTGAGGTCCTCGAGCGCTCGGGTGATCGCGAAGCAGGCCATGTTCAGGTTCTCCGCGTCTGCGGGTCGGACGATCTCGAAATTAGCGTCTGCCACGTTCCGGAATGTACGTCACCGATGTCCTGGTGCGGGGGTTCGTCGCAATTTGCCGCCCTGGCGGATGAGCCCGAAGGTCCGCCGGTCGTCGCTTGCGACGGCCCAGACAATTGCAGGGAACTTCGTTCCAGGACACTAGTCTTGCGCAATGGCAATCGCCGCCCACCCCGAGCTCGAAGAGGACCTCTCCCGCGTCTGCACGGAGCTGGCCGGCCGCTGCGAATACCTCGAGATCCGGGTCGAGGAATCCGCCTCGACCGACTTCGCCTTCCAGGGCGCCGACCTGGAGAGCCTCAACCAGCGGCAGGAGCGGGGCGGCGACGTCCGAGCCCTGGTCGGCGGCGCCTGGGGCTTCACCAGCTTCAACCGCCTCGAGGACATCGAGGAGATGGCTCGGTCGGCGATAACCCAGGCTGGTCTCGTCGGTGGCGGCCCGGTCAAGCTCGCCCCTGTCCCGGCAATCGTCGACCGGGTGGCCGCAGCCCTCGTCGTCGACCCTGCCCAGCTGGCATTGGAGACGAAGGTCGAGCGGCTCCGGGCGATGAACGCGATCGTCCTCGGGTATGGCGCCCCGATTACGACCTCAACCTCCTACTACCAGGACCGGCGAGCCAGGATCTGGCTGGCGACGACAGACGGAACCGCCCTCTACCAGGAGCGGGTCGACGTCCAGGCCGGGGTCGTCGCGATCGCCGCGGCCGAGGGTCGCGTCCAACGCCGCTCCTTCACCACCGGCTCGAGCGACGACGCCTCCTTGCCCGCCCTCACCGAGGAGGCCGTGCTCCGGGCGTGCCTCCAGTGCGACGGCATGACCCGCGCGTCGAAGCCGAAGGCGGGCGAGTACACCGTGGTCATCGACCCTCGGCTGGCGGGCGTCTTCGCCCATGAGGCCGTCGGGCACCTGAGTGAGTCCGACCACGTCCACGAGAACCCCCGGCTGCGCGAGGTGATGACGATCGGAACCCAGCTCGGCGTGCCGGAGCTGGACATCTACGACACCGGCCTGGTGCCGGGGTCGCGCGGCGCGCTCCGCTACGACGAGGAAGGGGTTCCCGCGGGAAGGTCGGACCTCATCAAGGGTGGCAGGCTGGTCGGCCGCCTGCACTCCCGGGAGACCGCCGGCGCGCTGGGCGAGGCGCCAACCGGCAACGCGCGCGCCATCAACTACCGCTTTCCGCCGATCGTCCGGATGCGGAGCACCTACATCGGGCCTGGTAGCGCCAGCCGGACGGACGTCTTCCGGGGCATACAGCGCGGCCTTTACTGCGTCGAGTCACAGGGCGGCCAGACCAACATGGAGATGTTCACCTTCTCGGCCGGCCTCGCCTATCTGATTGAGGACGGCGAGCCGGGCGAGCTCGTCCGCGACGTCACCCTGACCGGGAACACCTTCAAGACCCTTAAGGACATCGAGGCGATCGAGGACACGGTGACGGCGGCCGAGGCCGGAGGCGGCTGCGGGAAGGCCGGCCAGGGACCGCTGCCAGTCGGCTTCGGCGCTCCGCACCTGCGGATCCGGGAGGTGCGGATCGGTGGCGACTGAGATCGGCTCGGACCTCGTCGAACAGGCGCTGGAGCTGGCGACCCGTTCCGGCGCCGACCAGGCGGAGGCGTTCTACGTCGAGTCGGCGAGTGACTCCGTCGATTACGAGAACAATCGGCTGGCGGGGATCGACAGCGGCTCCAGCCGCGGCATCGGGATCCGCGTGATCGCCGGCCGCCGCATCGGCTTCTCCTCGACCTCCATCCTCGACCGGGTGGGAGACGCCGTCGAGGCAGCCCTGGCCACGGCCCGGCTCACCGAGCCCGAACGGTATCCCTTCGACCTTCCCACCGAGGGATCGCTGGAGGCCGACATCAGCGACCCCGAGGTGGAGGCGATCTCGGTCGCCGAGCTGGTGGCGATGGGCCGGACCGCGGTCGAGCGGCTGCAGCCGCTGGCGGACGGGATCCTGGCCGGGGCCGGAGCCGGCCGTGCGACGGCGACGATCCGGATCGGCAACAGCCATGGCCTCCGCTCCAGCTGCCGGCGGTCGAGCTGGTCCTTCTATGCGCTCGCCCAGCGGGTGGAGGGGACATCCGTCCTCTGGTGCCACGACGGCGGCGCCTCGATGCACCGTGACATCGACGTTGACGCCGCCATCGAAGGTGCCGCCGAGAAGGTGCGGCGGTCGCTCCAGGAGGGTCGCCTGACGACCGGCTCCCGGCCCGTCGTATTCACGCCGGCGGCCTTGGGTGCGATCCTCGCGGCCCTCCACAGCGCGGTCAGCGCCCCAGCCGTGTACCGGAAGACGTCGCCGCTGACCGGCCGTCTCGGTGAGCCCGTCCTGAACCGCCAGGTCACGATCCTGGATGACAGCCGGGCCGATGCCGGCCGAGCCGGATCGCCTTTCGACGACGAGGGCCTGCCGGCCTACGCGATGCCGATCGTCGAGGAGGGTGTGCTGAAGAATTTCATCGCCGACCTCCGGTTTGCGGCGCGCCTCGACATCCGGCCCGGCCGCGGCCGTCGGGCGGGTTACTCGACGGCTCCCTTTCCGGCGGCCGGAAACTGGGAGATGGCTGGCGGCCGGCTTCCGCTTAACGAGCTGCTGGCCCAGGCGGAGGGCGGCCTTCTGGTCGACAGCCTGCTCGGCATGCATGGCTCCAACCTCGCCAACGGCGACTTCTCCGCCAACGTGGGCCTGGGCTTCGCGATCGGCACCGGGGGGGAGCTCCAATACCGGGTCAAGGATGCGGCGATCGCCGGCAACTTCTATGACCTGCTGGGCGACCGGCTGGCCGAGCTGTCCCAACAGCGCCGCCGCGGCTACTCCGGCTCGGAGCTCTTTCCCTGGGTGCTCTGCGCCGGCGTTCCGGTCACCTGAGGCGCCCTCTACCGACGGGGTATGATTCGTAGTCGCCTCGAAAGCACGCGGCTCGCTGGGGGCTATTCCACCAAACATGGATCTATCTGAACCCGTACTTCTCACACCTGAAGGACTCGAGCGGCTCAAAGCCGAGCTCGAGGTTCAGCGTGCCCGCCGCGTTGAGGCGGCCGACCGGCTGAAGGAGGCATTTCAGCCGGGTGATATCGAGGACAACCCCGAGTACGAGCAGGCCAAGGAAGAGGTCGGCCTGATCGATGGCCGGATCTACGAGCTCGAAGAGATGATCGGCCGCGCCGAGATCATCCACGAGCACCATTCGAACATTGCCGAGCCCGGCTCAACAGTCGAGGTTGTCGACGGCGATGGAAACACCGAGGCCTACCACCTGGTCGGTGCGGTCGAAAGCGATCCTGGCGAGGGGCGGATCTCGGTCGACTCCCCCGTCGGCCGGGCGATCGTCGGCAAGAAGAAGGGCGACAAGTTGACCGTTAACGTGCCCCAGGGCACGCTGCAGCTGACGATCAAGTCGGTCAAGTAGTTCCAACCGGCTGCGGCGGTTTCAACCGGGGGCAGCTAGGAAACAGTTAGTTTGGAGATGGATGCAGCGAGCGGCGGAGGCGTCGACCTCTCCGAGCTCCACGTCACCCTCGACAAGCTCCGCGGCCAGCTCTGCCACTGCGGCAACAGGGGCGAATGCCTCGGCTGCAAGGGGATCGAGATGGTTCGCCAGCAAGCCCAGGCGGTCGCGGCCGCTGCGTCCCAGCCGATCCTCATCCAGGTCGCCCAGGAGGCTGCCATGAAGGACATGGCCGGCCAGTTCGAGGGGATGGCGGAACGGCTGATGAGCGACCCCGAGATCCGGCGTGCCGCCGAGGCGATGCAGGAGCAGGTTATGAGCGACCCCGAGACGAGGCGCCTGCTCGAAGAGCTCATGAAGCGGATGGGCGGCCCACCCGCCAGCGAAGACTCCTAGCCTCGACCCGCCCGCTTAGAGGTCGATTCCCTCGAGGCCGTGGATGCCCAGGCTGAAGGAGATCTCGCCCCCGTGGTGGATGTCGTGCTCGAGCACGTGCCAGATTATCCACTCGCGTGTCCGCCGCGGCCGCTTGCCGGCTTCGTTCGGAGTCGGCCGCTGGAACTGCTTGTCGAGGTCGGCCGGGGTCCAGGCGGCCAGCCGCGACTCGATCAGTCCCCAGGTCACCTCCAGGGCCCGCACGATCTCGGCCCCCGACCGCTCGCTCACATCCTCACCCTCGTCCCAGTCGATGAAGTCCTCCAGCTCCTGCCCGCCCTCCTTCATCCAGAAGTTGAACCACCAGGCGCGCGCAGAGACGACGTGGCTGCCGATCATCCCGATCGACCACAGCGACGGTGCCGCCTGGAGCTGCAGGTGGGCCGGCTCGAGCGGTGCGAAGACGGTCACCAGCTGTCGCTGGTAGTTGGCCCAGCCGCGATAGAAGCGCGCCACGGAGGCTGGCTTGTCGACCGCCATCGCGGCATCGTATCCGAAGGCCCAGTGCGAAAGGCCCGCCTCCCGCGGGCGAGCCTCTCGGTGGATGGTCTGGAGGGCGGAATGGAAGCTTCGGCTACTTGTGGGTCGAGCTCCAGTAGGGCGGGTCGCCGGCCTGCAGCTTCGCCAGCTGGGCGTCCGCCTGCGCCTGGGTGATCGTCTTGGCGGCGACGGCGGCGTCCAGTTTGGCCTTGATCGAGGCGGTGACCTTGGCCTTGAAGTCGGCTTCGCTGACCTTCTGGGCGGCTGCGACCTGGGACAGGTTCTGGCCGTTCTTGAGGTCTGCCTTGAGCTGTGCCTCGGTGATGCCGAGGGCGCCCGCGGCTGCCGTGAAGTCGGCGCTCTGGGCGATTGCGGCACGGGTCTTGCCGACCTCGCTGATGCCGCGGGCGCAGAGGCTGGTCTTCGGGAGCCTGGCCTCGATCTTGTCAGCCTGCGCCTGGGTGATCTTGCCGCTGGTCACCTGATCCTGCACGGTGGCCTTGAGCGCAGCCGCGTTCGCGGCCTCGAGCTTGGCCTGGCTGACGCCGAGCTGGCCGGCCAGGTGGCCGAGGTACGCCTGGCAGGCGGCGGACGTGGTGCCGGCGCCGGCCGGCGCGGCGGTGCTCGCCTTCGGAGACGGGCTCGCGGTGGCGGCGAGCGGCGTCAGCTTGAGCCCGGTGGCGGACGCGGTGACGGCGATCGCACCGACCGCCACGAGAAGGGCGCCGGCAGCGGGGATTGCGAATCGGAGAAAACGTGGGGTCCTCATTTCGCTCCCAGCATGCCTTGGCAATGGCAAAGGAGGAACGGTTAACAGGTAAACCTTTTGTAAGAGCATTCGGGACTCCCTGGAAGAGACAGGAAATAGACTGGCCGAGATGGAACGCGGCGCACTGCGACTGAGCTCGACCGGCCGGCACGCGGTCGAGCTCTATGTCCGGACCTATTCGACCATGCTCCAGAGCTCGGGCGAGATCCGCATCGAAGCCCTCCAGCAGGCGCATATCGGCATGCAGAGCTCCCTCCACCCGCTTGCGGCGGAGCCGAAGGTCGACATGGGCGCTCTCATCTATGCGGCACGGCGCCTGCCCGCGGCAATCGCCCATTGCCGCCGGGTGGTGCTCGGCCAGAGCGCCGGCTCGGTCAAGGCGGAGCTCCACGTCGACATCCTCAGCTGGCAGAAGGTGGAAGCCCCGGCACGGCGCAGGCGCTGGTACTACGACGGCGCCGAGACCATTGCGGCCCTCATCGCTTCGGCCTCCGATGTCGACGACCTGGTCCCGACGTTGGTGGCCTATCAGCTGGAGTGGAACAAGATGCATACGCTCCTCCAGCACATCCCCAAAGGGGCCGAGCGAGAGGCTGTCGGCGCCACCGAGGAGGACTGGGTCCGCCTCCAGCAGGCGTGGACCTTCGGCTTCCAGGAGACCATCGACGCAGTGCGCGAAAGGCTCTGCGAGATGACCCTGCGGACGATCGGGAGCACCGACGTCGGCTACGCCCGCGGCGCCCATCGCTGGTGGCAGCCGATCGGCAGCGCGATGCACGAGATGGGCCTCAACGGCGCGCCGGTCTACTTCGTCTCCTCCAACCTGCACAGCCTCATCAACGTCCTCTCCGGAGTCGCGCGCCGCCTCGAAGGGGAGATCAGCGACTACATCCGGGAGTACGACCCCGAGCTGTTCAGCGAGCTGAGCCACATCGAGGCGGGCGAGATCTCCGCATCCCGCGACAACTGGCTCTACTTCGCCGCCCGGGTCCTCTTCGACAGCCACGCCCGGAAGGGTGACTACAGCCGGATCCGCTCCAAGCTCGAGAAGGAGGCCGGGATCCGCCACATCAAGGCGCGGGCCGGGGTTGCCGAGTCGTCAGCCCAGGTGTTCAAGCTCTCCGAGCTGGACCCGACCTGTTTCGACCCGCGAGTCGGCAAGGTCGATCCCCTCGCCCTCAAGGCGTCCGAAGCCGCCGTCGTCAACATCGACTACCCGCTCGGCTTCGCCTCCTACTACCTGCTCCGCGAGGTCGCCGAGCAGGTCGGCAGCCTGCGCGGCGTGTACGTCATGGGTAAGGCTGCGACGCTCAACGCATCGGTCGGCGATGTGATGATCTGCAACTCCGTATACGACGAGCATTCCGACAACACCTACTGGCTGGAGAACTGTTTCACAGCCGCCGATGTGCAGCCGCACCTCGTCTACGGCTCAGCGCTCGACAACCAGCGCGCGGTGACCGTGCGGGGAACCTTCCTTCAGAACCACGACTACCTCGAGTTCTACTACCAGGGCCGATATACGGTCGTCGAGATGGAGGCGGGTCCCTTCCTCGACGCCGGCTACGAGGCCTCCATGCCCGGCCGCCACCCGGTCGGTGAGAACGTCAACATGACGCGGCTCGGGTTCGACCTCGGGATCGTCCACTACGCGTCGGACACGCCCTATACCCAGGCCCGGACGCTCGGCGCGCGTGGCCTGAGCTATCGCGGCATGGACTCGACCTACGCGAGCGCCGTCGCCGTGGCGCGGCGGATCCTCTCCCGCGAGGGAGCGCTGCTCTCCTAGCCCCTCTACGGCGGCGGCGGGAGCGGTTTCTGCTTCAAGTCGATGCAATCGGCGAAAGCGTGCTCGTCGGGCGATGTCGTGCGCCGGGCGGCATCCGGGTTGGGTGAGGGCGGCAGACCCCAGAGCCGCTCGATGTAGGCGACCAGGCTCACGTGCGACGACTGCACGTGGGAGACGTGCCTCGCCTTGGCATAGGGCCCCGCCACGACGCAGGGGACGCGTGAGCCGAAGCGGTACTGGTCCTTACGCTTGGGGAAGGTTTCGACCAGCGGCGGCTTCACATGGTCGGACCAGCCGCCATAGTCATCGAAGGTTATGAAGACCACCACCCGAGGCCAGTCCGGTCCCTGACCGAGGGTTGCCAGCGCCTGGCCGAGCCAGGTGTCGGAAGCCTTCATGCTGGTCCTCCCACCGGGGTGGAAATCCTGCCCGCCCGGCGCGTAGACCCAGGACACGTTGGGCAGCTTGCCCGCCTTCGCGTCCTGCGTGAAGGACGACTTGGGAGTCGCGTGCATGAGCGGATCCGCGTAGTGCTGGAAGGCGAACCCTCTGCCGTAGTTCGCCCAGGTCTTGCCGGCCGTCAACAGCCGGCCCGGCACCCCCGGCGTCTTGAGGCTCACCGCGTAGTTGACCCCAGGATTGCGGTCGGTCCATTCGGCGTCGGCGCCGATCGCGAACGCGTGGTTCGGAAACGAGTTGCCGGCATAGTCGGAGAAGTAGCGGTCGCAGACGGTGAAGGCGTCCATCCAGCGGTAGAAGTTGGGCAGCTGGGCGCGTCCGTAGCGCTCGCGGCGCGCACCACCCGGTGGCGGGGCATCGCGGGTAAGCCAGTGCGCGTGGTCATGGGGCGGATCTGGCACAACGACGTCCGGCGCCGGCGGCAGACCCAGGTCGCCGTCGACGCCGGCGCCCTCGCTCATCGCGTTGTCGGTGGTGTGGTTCTCCATGAAGAAGATCACGACCTTCTCGATCGGGCTCGCCATGGCAGTCCTCCTGTGGGACGGGTCCGCTGTTACGAAAGGTTAGAATCCCATGTCCCGTGTCAGCCTTTCCGCCCCAGCCTCCGATGGCGCCACCGCCGAACCGGACCGCGGTCGGCCTGGCGCTGGGCGTCGGCGCCGTCCTCGGTGTCCTGATCCTGATCGGGCAGATCTTCCTGGCGGGACAGATCTTCAGCCCCAATTCGGCAACCCGCGCCGCCCAGGGCGTCGCCGGCACCACCCCCATCCAGTGCCAGCCCGTCGAATCCCTGGCGACCCACCTCCACTTCGCGCTGAGGATCCACCGCAACGGCGGCACCGAGGTGCTCCCGGCGCAGACCGGGATCAACCCCCTCTGCCTCTTCTGGATCCACGTCCACGACGACTCCGGGATCGTCCACATCGAGGCGCCTGCGGCGTACCAGAACCACGCCTTCTTGCTGGCTGACGCATTCGCGGTCGCGAAGCTGCGGCTCGACGCCGGCCACCTCGGGTCGTCGGCCTATTCGAGTGGAACCGTCACCGTCTACGTCGACGGGGTGAGGTGGAATGGCGCGCCAGGTGCGGTACCGCTGAAGAACCTGCAGACGATCGACGTCGTCGCACCCGGCGAGCGGTTCAACTACCAGCCGTTCAACTGGCCGAGCGGATTCGGTGCACCGGCGATCGCGACCTCCTAGCCGGCCCTGCTGAGACTTGTTCTGGAAAGCTTTAACCTGCCCTTAACTACTCCTCCGTACCCTTGACACGGAGGTGAATCAATGAAATTCAGCCTGGTTCCCCAGGAACGTCGCTTCTACGACCTTTTCGCCAAGCAGGGCAGCCTGGTCCACGACACCCTGGTCGAGCTGAGCAAGAGCCTGCTCGAGGGCCGCTCCCGGCACCCCCGCCTCCGCGACCTCGAGCACGAGGCCGACGACGTCGCCCATGACATCTACCGGCTGGTCAACAAGACCTTCGTGACGCCGATCGAGCGGGAGGACATCCTCGCCCTCGCCTCTGCCCTGGATGACATCGTCGACCTTGCCGAGGAGGTGTCCGACAAGATCGACCTCTACCACGTCCGGGAGATCACGGAGGCTGCCCGGAGGATGGGCGAGAACCTTGCCAAGGCGGGCGACGTGCTCGCCCGGGCCCTGGAGGACCTCGACGGGTTCCGGGAGCTGGAGCCGCGGCGGATCGAGATCCACCGGCTCGAGAACGAGACCGACCAGCTCACCCGAGAAGCCCTCGCCACCCTCTTCACCGAGGAGCACACGGCTGCCGACCTGGTCAAGTGGAAGGACATCTACGACCTTCTCGAAGCAACCATGGACGGCTGCGAGACGGCGGCCAACGTGCTCGAGGCGATGGCGATCAAGAATGCTTGAAGGCCTCCTCCTGGCGACCATCGTGGTCGCCGTGGCCTTCGACTTCACCAACGGCTTCCACGACACCGCCAACGCGATCGCGACTTCCATCTCGACGCGCGCCATGACCGCCGGCCAGGCGGTCGCGCTGTCCTCCGTGTTCAACCTCCTCGGCGCGCTGGTGACGGTCCTCGTGCTCCATTCAAAGGTCGCCAACACCATCGCCAGCACGCTCTCCTTCAAGGCCGGGATGGTCGTCGTCATCGCGGCACTGCTGGGCGCGATCACCTGGAACCTGATCACCTGGTTTTTCGGGCTGCCGAGCAGCTCAACGCACGCGCTGATCGGCGGCCTGGTCGGTGCCGGGGTCGCGTCGGTGGGCAGCCTCTCCGCCGTCAAGGCGGCGTCCTTCACCAAGCAACTCACGTCGCTCGTCATCTCCCCGCTGCTCGGCTTTGTCATTGCGGCGATCCTGGTCACCCTGATAATCCTCGCCGTCCACCGGATGCGCCCCGGTCCCGTGAACCGCACCTTCCGATGGATGCAGATCGCGGCGGCCGCCTTTGTGTCCTTCTCGCATGGCGGCAACGACGCCCAGAAGACGATGGCCGCGATCACCCTCGGCCTGGTGGCCAGCGGCCGGCTCACCAAGTTCGAGGTCCCGGTTTGGGTCGTGGTTCTCTCCGCGACGGCGATCGCCTTCGGCACCTATGCCGGCGGCTGGCGGATCATCCGCACCCTCGGGTGGCGGATCTACAAGATGGACCCCGCCGGCGGCCTCGCCGCCCAGCTGACGGGCGCGACGGTCATCCAGGTCGCCTCCCAGATCGGGCTGCCGGTCAGCACGACGCACGTGATCACCGGTTCGGTGATGGGCTCGGGCGCGGCGCGCAGCTTGTCAGCGCTGCGCTGGGGGGTCGGCGCCAACATCGTCGCCGCCTGGATCGTCACCATCCCGGCCTCGGCGACAGTTGCCTGGATCATCTACGCGATCCTGCACACGGCGGGACTGCGCGGCTAGCTACTCGAGGACGTCGCGCCGAAGTAGAAGAACGATCGACAGGCCCAGGAAGAGCGCCGCGTAGACGGCGATGACGACCGCGACGTGCTCGGTGCTCACCGTCACGTTCGGCGTCGCGAAGAGCGCGCGGGCCTGGCGGCCGGGCTCCAGCTTCACCGCCAGGACGTTGAGGTTGGGACCGAGAAGATAGGCGGTGGCCTTGTTCCAGGCGTCGATGCGGGTGATCCGGGTCATCAAGCCGAGGATCAGGGTCCCGAAGTTGTCGGCCGGGAAGAAGCTCATGGCCACCGCGATCCCGAACGCGAGGGAGCGGCCGACGATGGCCGCGGTGCTGCCGAGCAGGATCGCGATGGCGACGCTGAGCAGCCCGACCAGGATCGTGATCTCGAGGTAGCTGTAGGCGATGGCCGGGAGCGTGAGGAGTGGCGTGAAGGTTCCGGTGACCGACATCGCGTAGCCATAGGTCAAGCCCAGGGCAACCACCGCAAAGCCGACCAGGAGGAGCACGCCGAGAAGGGCCAGGGCGATCAGCTTGGCGAAGTAGAGCTGCAGCCGGCCGGTGCCCCGCGCCAGGAGGATGCGGATCGTGCCGGAGCTGTACTCCATGCCAAAGAGCCGCGAGGAGCAGATCAGGAGGATGATCCCGGAGCCGGTGTCGAAGAGGCCGCCCATGATGTCGAGGAAGTTGTAGAAAAAGACCAGCGGCTGCGCTTTCAGGGAGGTCCTGACGTTGTCGGCGCTGAAGATCGCCAGGCCGACGAAGGTGAAGAGCAGGGCTCCTCCGCCGAGCATCACGTAGAGCGAGCGCTGCCGGCTCAGCTTGAGCAGCTCGCCACGCACGGTGCCGAAGAAGCTGGGACGGGCGGTCTTCGGAGCCACCGCTGCACGGCTGTTCGGGATCGCCTGCGTTGAGCTCACCTCAGGCCGCCCCGGTGAGGCTCAGGAAAATGTCCTCGAGGTCCCTGTGGCGCTCGCCGATGGCGTCGGGCCAGTGGCCGGCGGCGGCCAGGAAGCGAGTCAGGTCGCGGCCTCGCCCGGTCGGCGAGGCGCAGATGATGGCTCCCTCGACAAGCCGGGCGGTATGGCCCCACTCCCGGCGCTGGATAAGCTCGAGGACGGCGCCGGCGTCCTCGACGACGACCGTGAACTCGCCGTGCGAGGCGACCAGCTCTTCGACGGTCGCCACCTTGATCAGCTCGCCGAGGTTGATGATCGCGACGCGACCGCAGATCTGCTGGACCTCGGAAAGGACGTGGCTGGAGATGAAGATCGTCTTTCCCTGGCCGGCGAGCGCCCGGAGCAGGTCGCGCATCTCGACGACGCCGGCGGGATCGAGCCCGTTGGCGGGCTCGTCGAGGATCAGCAGGTCGGGGTCGTTGAGAAGCGCTATCGCAAGCCCGAGGCGCTGCTTCATGCCAAGCGAGTAGGACTTCACCCGGTCACGCTGGCGGCCGGCAAGGCCGACGATCTCGAGGACGTCGTCGATTCGGGCGGCGGGCACTCCGCCGAGGACGTCGCCGACCGCCCTCAGGTTGTCGCGACCCGACATGTACAGGTACAGGGCAGGCGATTCGACCAGTGCACCCACCCGCGGCAGCACGCGGCGCCGTTGGCGGGTGACATCCTGGCCGAGAACCTCGATCGTGCCCGCGGTCGGACGGATGAGGCCGAGAGCCATCCGGATGGTCGTCGTCTTGCCGGCGCCGTTGGGGCCCAGGAAGCCGAAAATCTCGCCCTGCCCGACCGACAGGTCGAGCGACTTCACGGCCTCACGTGATCCGTAGGACTTGGACAGGCCGCGGGTTTCGAGAACTGCCCCCATTCGGAACCTAAAGCCCCGCCGGAGGCTGGTTTGTGACAGGTCTTCGGGTATCGCGGAACCAGAACTCGCCCCGCTCGAGGTAGGCCAGGATCATCCCCTGGCGCAGTCCCTCGAGGCTGACGTGGAGGCGGTCGAGGCCCGCCCAGTCGAGGAGCAGGAGAAGCACCTCAACCCCACCGCGCATCGCCACCACCCGTCCCGGCCGGAAGATGTAGCGCTTCTCCAGTTCGGCGGCCGAGGACGCGTCCAGGATGGCGGCGGCGCGGAGCAGCGCGTGGCGGGAGAGCACCGTGGGTGGATGGGTGAGCGAAACCAGCCGGGGCAGGTTGGAGGCCGTCCCGCCGGTGGCGACGATCCGGGTCGGGTCGCATTCCGGCGCATCCTTGAGCAGCGCCACGGCCTTGGCCCGAAGCGCCTCTCGTTCGGTTTCGCGGGGTGGATCGGAGAGGAATTCATCGGCCAGCACTCCGGACCCGATGGGCAGCGAGCGCCAGGCATCGATGCGGTGATGGTGCGCGACCACCAGCTCGGTGCTGCCGCCGCCGAGGTCGGCCATCAGCCAGTGCCTGCGCACCGCGTGACCGCTGGCCACCCCCGCGAAGCTGAGCTCGGCCTCGCGCTCGGCCGAGATCAGCCGCACCGGCACGCCGATCGCCGCCGAGCACTTGGCGAGGAACTCCTCCCGGTCGGCGGCCCGGCGCACCGCCTCGGTGGCGCTTGCCAGCAAGTGTTCGAACCTGGTCACACGGGCCTGCTCGATCACCGACTCGAGGGCGGCGATCGCCTCAGCGGTCTTCTCTCCGATCCGGCCCGTCCTGGCGACGGCGGCTCCCAGGCCCGGCATCTCGACGAAGTGGCCCACCTCGACCAGCTTGTGGTCCACGACATCGACGACCAGGGCGTGGATCGTGTTGCTGCCGATGTCGACTGCCGCCAATCTCATCGGCCGAAAGGATAGGGGCGGTACCATCTCGGGGGGAGTGGCAACCAAAGTCAGGCCGGTCAGCGAGTTGGTTCGCGAGCGGCGATCGAAGCGCTACCTGAATCGAGAGCTCTCGCGTCTCGACTTCAACGAGCGGGTGCTGGCGATGGCGGAGGATCACGCCCTGCCCCTGCTCGACCGCATCCATTTCCTCTCCATCTTCAGCAAGAGCCTGGACGAGTTCTTCCAGATCCGGGTGGCCGGCCTCCAGGAGCAGGTCGCTGCCAACGTGCGTGCGACCGCCATCGACGGCGCGTCGCCAGCCGAGCAACTGCGCGACATCCGTAAGCGGGTCGAGTCACTGGCCGAACGCCAGGAGAACCTATTCAATGAGGAGCTGATGCCCGCGCTGGAAGCAGCCGGGATCCGGATCCGGGACGCCGGCTCACTGTCAAAGGCCGAGCGCAAACACGTGCACGGGCAGTTCAAAGAGCACATCTTCCCGGTGCTGACGCCACTGGCCGTCGACCCCGCCCATCCATTTCCCTACATCTCCCACCTCTCGCTCAACCTCGCAGTGATCGTCCGCGACCCCCTCCGACGGGGAGAGCGCTTCGCCCGGCTCAAGGTCCCGCCCCTCCTCCCCCGTTTCAGCGAGCTTCCCGACCGAGCCGGCTTCCTGCCCCTCGAGCAGCTCATCGCGCTCAGCGTGCAGTCCCTCTTTCCAGGTATGGAGATCGTCGACACCCACGCCTTCCGAATCACCCGGGACGCCGACCTGGACCTCGTCGAAAGCGAAGCCGAGGACCTCCTCTCGGCGATCCAGACCGAGCTCCGCCGGCGCCGCCGGCAGGGGCGAGCGGTTCGTCTGGAGGTTGATCCCGACCTGCCCGGTCGCTACCTCGACCTGATGGTTCGGGAGCTGGAGCTGGACTGGCCGGATGTCTACCGGGTCAACGGGTTGCTCGACCTGGGCGCGCTCGACTCGCTTCACGACCTCGACCGGCCCGACCTCAAGTCGCCTTCCTGGGTGCCCACGACGCAGCCCCGGCTGCAGGGACGGTCCGCCGAGCCGAGCGACATCTTCGCGGTGATCCGGAGCGGGGACGTACTCGTCGAGCATCCCTACGACTCCTTCACCACCTCGGTCGAGGCGTTCATCGACCAGGCCTCGTCCGATCCCAGCGTGCTCGCCATCAAGCAGACCCTCTACCGCACCTCCGGTCCGGCGAGCCCGATCGCACGAGCTCTGATCAGGGCGGCAGAGGTCGGCAAGCAGGTGGTGGCCCTGGTCGAGCTGAAGGCGCGGGGCGACGAGCAGGCCAACATCGAGTGGGCGCAGGCACTGGAGGAGGCGGGCGTCCACGTCGTCTACGGCCTGGTCGGCCTCAAGACCCACGCCAAGGTAACCCTGATCGTCCGGATGGAGAACTCCGGCATCCGCCACTACATCCACATCGGGACCGGCAACTACAACCCCGCGACCGCCCACGTCTACGAGGACCTCGGCCTGCTCTCGGCGGACCCCGACCTTGGCCACGACGTCAGCGAGCTGTTCAACCTGCTCACCGGCTACAGCCGGCAGCGCAAGTACCGCCGCCTCCTGGTCGCGCCGACCGGGCTCCGGGCAGGGATCCTGGAGCTGATCGAGCGGGAGGGCAAGGGATCAAAGGGCCGGATCGTGATGAAGGTGAACAACCTCGTCGACCCCGAGGTCATCGACGCGCTCTACGCGGCGAGCAAGGGTGGGGCCGAGATCGACCTCATCGTGCGCAGCATCTGCTGCCTCCGGCCCGGGGTGCCGGGACTCTCCGAGACGATCCGGGTGCGCTCGGTGGTCGGCCGCTTCCTGGAACACTCGCGGCTCTTCCGCTTCGGCAACGACAAGCGCGGGGTGGACTTCTACCTCGGTTCGGCCGACATGATGGACCGCAACCTCGACCGGCGGGTCGAGGCGGTGGTGCCGGTGGCCGATCCAGAGCTGCGCGAGCGGCTCGACGAGATGCTTGCCCTGACCCTTGCCGACGACGTGCTCGCCTGGGAGCTCGGGCCGGACGGCTGCTGGAGCAAGGTGCCCACCAAGAAGGGCATCGACTGCCAGGTCACGCTCCAGCACCTGGCCCTCCAACGAGCTTCCGGCAACCATGGCTGAGCAGGCCGCCGGCGAAGCTCGACCCGCGCCAGCGGAAGAGCTGACCATGGGCGGGCTGATCACCCGCTCGATCGGGACCTCGGTGGCGGCCATGAAGGAGCACGAGGCCGGTCTGCGGGAAGGCGTCGACCCCGACCACGTCCGAAAGACGAGGGTGGCCGTCCGCCGCCTGCGCAGCAACCTGCGAACCTTCCAGGAGTTCCTCCGAGCTGAGAGGACAGGGCCGCTGCTGGGGGAGCTGGGCGCCTTCGCCGCCGAGCTCGGCGGGGTTCGCGACCGGGAGGTGCTGGCGGCCCGGATCCGTGCCGATGGCAGGGCTTTCCCGGCTGCGGACCGCAAGCTGGTCGAGGAGCTCCTCCAGGTGCTCGAGGAGGAGATCCGGGTCGCCCGGCTGAGCGCCATCGCCTACCTTGACTCCGGCCGCTTCACGATGCTTTCTGGCGACCTTGAGGCTCTCGCCCGGGATCCCCCCCTGACGGAGGCGGCGGCCATGCCCGCCGCGGCGATCGCCGGGCAGCTCGCGGCCGGCCCCTGGGACAAGCTGCGGAAGGGCGTCCG
>JALZAP010000074.1 GCA_030948245.1 Candidatus Dormiibacterota bacterium
CTGCTCGACGTCATCATCACGGGCCCGATCGGCAAGCTCGAGGCGCTCGGCGGCTTCAGCAAGATCTACAGCGGCACCCACATCGCCGACCCCAAGCTGAAGCGCTGGTTTGAGGTCTTCCGGGCCAGGCGGGTCGAGATCGACTCCCAGGTACCGGTGCTGGTCCAGCTCGACGGTGAGATCGTCGGCGAGCTGCCGGCGACCTTCGAGGTCGTGCCCCGCGCCGTCCGTTTCATGACCCCGGCTTGAAAGGGGTCGTAGCCGCCTCCCACCACCTCGCCTCGGAGGCGGGGGCCGAGATGCTCCGGGAGGGCGGGAACGCGATCGACGCCGCGATCGCCGCCAACGCCGTTCTGTGCGTCGTTTATCCGCACATGACCTCGATCGGGGGCGACCTCTACGCGCTGGTCTGGCCGGCCGGTGAATCCGCGCCCGTCGGCCTCCAGGGCTCCGGGCGCTCAGGCGCGGCGGCCGGCCTCGCCGCGATGCGCGAGCGCGGATTCACCTCGATGCCGGTGCGAGGCGCGACGACGGTGACCGTGCCGGGCACGGTGCAGGCCTGGGGCAGGCTGCTGGAACGGTTCGGCACGGTCGGCATGGGCCGGGTGCTGGGCCCGGCCGCCGCCATCGCCCGCGACGGTTTCGTCGTCGGCGCGAACCTGGCCAACCAACTTCACACCGACCATGCCTGGCTGTCTCAGGACGCCGAAGCCCGGCGGGTGCTGCCTCCGCTGATGGCGGACATGAAGCTGCGCCAGCCAGACCTTGCGACAACCCTCGAACAGATCGGGCGAAGCGGTTTCGGCGGCTTCTACTTCGGGGAGCTCGGCCGGGCGATCGCCGATGCTGTCCAGCGGCGCGATGGCTTCCTCACCAGCGCCGACATGGCCTCCCACCGGGGCGACTGGATCGAGCCGCTGGCAATGCCCTACCGCGACCTCACGATCTATCAATTGCCGCCGCCGACCCAGGGACTGGTCGCCATGGCCATGCTGGCGCGCCTGGCGCGCGTGCCGTCCGGCTCCCTCGAACCGGGTCCGGCTCTGGCGCGGCGACTGGCTGGGCTGCGCGACGTCACCTATCGCCTCCGCTCCCGGTACATCTCGGACCCCGACTTCGTCATCGTGCCCGATGCGCCCTTCCTGAACCCCGATCTGGACTCAGACTTGGTCACCTCGCCGCCGGCCGACGCGGTGCCAGACGGCGACACGATCTATCTGTGCACCGCCGATGAGGCGGGCAACATGGTTTCCCTCATCCAGAGCATCGCCTTCGACTTCGGCTCCGGCGTCGTCGCCGAAGGGACCGGCATCCTGTTACAAAACCGGGGCTGCTACTTCAGCCTCGACCCCGAGCACGTGAACCGCCTCGAACCCAACAAGAGGACGATGCACACGCTGATCCCAGCGCTGGCCGCCAGGGGTGGACGGCCGTACGCCGCTTTCGGCACCATGGCGGGCGAGGGCCAGCCGCAGATCCAGGTCCAGGTTGGGATGAACCTGTTCGACCGCGGCCTGGAACCGGCCGAGGCGGTGGCCGCGCCGCGGGTCCGCGTGAATCCGGCCGGCGACACGCTCTGGGTTGAGGCCGACTACCCAGGCGCCGCGGAGCTGAACCGCGAGCAGTCGCCGCGAGTCGAGCTGGTGCCACCGCGCGACCAGCGGATGGGGCACGCGCAGGCGCTGCTCGTCGACGGCCGGTCAGCCTGGCGGGCGGGTGCGGATCCGCGCGCTGACGGGTCGGTTGAGTTCAGCAAGTCGTCTTGAGAGGATATGGTGAATTTGAAGTGGTGACCCGATGAGCGATCCCTACAGCACCGCGCCGGCACCCGCTCCCCGTTCCGGGCTCTCGACGGCCGCGAAAGTCGCCATCGCCGCCGTCGCGGTGGTCGTTATCGGTTTGATCGGGGTCGGTGGTTTCGGCGCCTTCATGATCGGGGCGATCGCATCCGACCATCTGGCCACGCTCAAGGTGCTGGACAAGGTCCGCAACGACAACAACGGGATCGGCGCTCAGCTGAAACAGAGCTCGCCCATCAGCGCCTCTGCCTTCTCCGGATCCAATCCCGACTTCGCTACGATGCAGAAGACGATCAAGGATCTCTCGGCACAGTTCGTAAGCTCTGGCACGACGCTCAACGCCGACCTCAAGTCGCTCAGGACCGAGGACGCCCGGATCAAGGGCAAGGAGACGTCGATCCAGGGGAGCCTGGGCAGGACCCAGTACGAGACGGATCGCAGGCGCGTCGAATCCGCCACCGGCGCATTCGTTGCCGGCGGGGAGCTCCTCGGGGTCCTCGAGCACCAGTTCGCCTACTACGACAAGTTGGCGGCCGCCCTGGTGGCGTTCGACGCGATGACCGCCAAGGCCAGCACCACTCCTCCCGACCTCGCCGGGGCCCTGGCACTCTATCCGCCGCTGGATGCGGCGATCGGCACCTCGGTGAGCGCAGCCAGCGATCCGAGCGTGTCGCCTCAGCACAAGGCACTGACGACCGCTCTCCAGACGATCGTCGCCGACTTCAAGGCGCTCCTCGTCGCCGCGCAGGCCCAGGACTCAGCCGCGGCGCAGGCGGCCCTCTCCAAGATCCAGACCGACCAGACCGCTTTCACGGGCTTCGACGACAAGGCCTTCCAGGCCTGGGAGGCGGCGCTCCTCAAGCCTTACCAGGACCGTTACGACAAAGGCTTGAGGGGCGCGGGCTGGACGGTGACCGCCTGACCGGCGATAACATTCGGCTCGTGCATCGTTGAACCCAGGGCCTCGCGCCCTGTGAGAACGAAGAGGACCGTCCCGAGCATCGACCTCATCGTCGAGGTGATGGGATGTCCCACGATCTGCCGCCACTGCTGGGCTCTTGGCACGCCCTATCGCGCGATGGCGGTGGGCGATGCGGCGTTCGTCCTGGAGACCGTCCACGAGTGGTGCGCCGCGAACGGCGTCCGTTTCGGGGCTTTTCCAATGCACGAGGTTGCCGCCCATCCCCAGGCCGCCAGCCTGATCCGGCTCTTCTCCGGCCACGATTGGGTGAGGGCTCCCTTTCAGCCCTTCACGACCACCGGGGTTCCGCTGGCGACCCGCGACGACTGGCGGGAGGTGCTGGCAGCAGCCACGGCGGCCGGCGCCACGATGGCCTGGGTGGCCTTCCACGGCTTCGGCTCCGAGCACGACCGCATGGTCGCGCGGCGGGGCGCCTTCGAAGAGACCTGCCTGGCCATCGAGCGTGTCCATTCCGCGGGCCTGGAGGTGGGCTGCAACGTATTCCTGACAAACGCCAATGCCGGTCGGTTTCCGGAGCTCGCCGCGACGCTGTCACGGCTTGAGGTCGAGCAGGAATGCTGGCTGCCGGCCGCCTCCTATCCCCACACCCGCTCGCGGCGCTACGAACGCCTGCGAGCCGGACTCGATGACCTGCGGCCATTCGCCGTGGAGATCGCCGCCCGGGGAGATTGGTACCGGAAGCAGTGGACGGAGCTCGACCACTGGACCGAGGAGGCCTGGGTGCGCCGGGCGCTTACCGGCGACTGGCCTCGCCACCGGCGCGGGGATGGGGAGGAGGCTTACCTCGTCTGCCGGCCGAACCTCGACGTCCACTTCGGGCGCGCCGGCCTGTTCGGGGAGCGCTTCGGCAACCTCCGCGCGGACGGCGTGGAGGGGACTATGCGCCGGGCGCTGCGAGCCCGCGGCCGCTCGCTGGACGAGCTCTGGTTCCGCCCGGAGCAGCTCCTCACTCCGGCGGAGCTGGCGGCGAGGTGCGGCGAGCCCGAGGGGACCGCGCTGCATTTCGACGCCGGGTCGATCCGCTATCTCTGGTTGGACCGGGCTAGCGCCGCAGGTACTCCTCGATGACATCGGCGGCCCGCTCGTCTCCAGGTTCCGACCGCTTCCGGAGGCGATCGGCGACGCCCTGCTTGACCGCGGCCGTGTCGGCTGGACCGACCTTGAACTTCGCCTCCACGTTCACTATCGAAAGCCTCGCCGTGCCGAGCAGCGCGAGGCGGGCGCCGTAGCGCTCGTTGACGCCCATCGGGGCATAAGTTGCGCCGGGCTCGTGGTGGGCGAGCAGCCGGCTCAGGGCGCCCGCGACGTCGGCCGGCTCGGTGGAGATGAAGCCCGCCTCGCACTCGAAGGCGACCGCCCGGAAGTGGAGGGTCGCCCGGCCGCCGTCCTCAGCGTCGACGAAGTGGTGGGGCGTGAAGGCGAGGAAATCGCTCACGAAGAAAGTGCAGCGCGGGTTCGCCTGGAGCGCCACGAAGGTCGGGTCGCGCCTGACGAAGTGAAGCTCGATCTCCTCGCCCGTCTTGACGAAGGGCAGGATCGACACCTGCGGAAAGCCGCCGGGAGGCGTGGCGATGATGGTCCCGTGGCGCATCGACGCGACGAACTCTTCGACCTGGTCGGATGGGGTGGGGTACTTGGGTGATCGGTACACTGGCCGCAATTCTCCCTGAAGCGGCTGGCGGCCATCCTCGTCCGCGTCGGGCCAAGGTGGCCCGATCGGTATAATCACCGATTGATTTGGCAGTCGAGCAAGAAGTAAAGGGAAGCTTGATCGCGGAGCACCGGCTCCACGACTCGGATACCGGTTCGCCCGAGGTTCAGGTGGCGATCTTCACGAAGAGGATCACCCAGATCAACGAACACCTCAACGCGAACCAGAAGGATCATCACTCCCGCCGTGGTCTCCTCCGTTTGGTGGGCAAGCGCCGTCGGCTGCTGAACTA
The DNA here is from genome assembly GCA_030948245.1 of Candidatus Dormiibacterota bacterium. GTDB lineage: Bacteria > Chloroflexota > Dormibacteria > Dormibacterales > Dormibacteraceae > UBA6019. Next base: position 4,725 of record JALZAP010000074.1, read on the forward strand.
CCTGAGCCGGAACGACGTCGAGCGCTATCGCTCGCTGATCGGGAAGCTCGGGATTCGGAGATAGTTCAGAAGCCGGAGCCGTTTGTCCCTGAGACGGGGTCGAGCCCCTGGCAGCTTCCATCCAGCGGTGTGGTTGGAAGGCAGCTGCCGGAGACTTGGCTCTCCAGGGGTGGTGGGCTTCGCGCTTCTCATTTGGAGGTAAGCGCGTGGCAATAGTCACCAAATCAAGAGACTTCGACGGCGGGCACATCTCGATCGAGACGGGGCGAGTCGCCGAACAGGCCAACGGGGCCGTGATCATCCGCCAGGGAGACACCCTGGTCCTCAGCACCTGCGTCATGTCGGCGCCCCGCGAGGGCATCGACTTCTTTCCCCTCACCTGCGACTACGAGGAGAAGATGTACGCCGCGGGCAAGATCCCGGGCGGCTTCATCCGCCGCGAGGGACGCCCGACCGAGAGCGCGATCCTGGCGAGCCGGCTGACGGACCGGCCGATCCGGCCGCTCTTCCCGGACGGCTTCAAGCAGGACATATCGGTCGTCGGGACCGTCCTCAGCGTCGACCAGGAGAACGACCCCGTGATCCTCGCGATCAACGGCGCCTCAGCGGCGCTGGCGATTTCGGACATCCCCTGGGAAGGCCCCATCGGCGCCGTCCGGGTCGGGTTCCTCGACGGACAGCTGGTCCTCAACCCCTCGATGACGCGGATGGAGGAGTCGGAGCTCGACCTGGTGGTCGCCGGCAGCGCTGACGCGATCCTGATGGTCGAGGCGGGCGCCAAGGGTGTTTCCGAGCAGACGATCGTCGAGGCGCTGGCCAAGGCGCACGACCGGATCAAGGAGCTCTGCACGCTCCAGGTCGAGCTGCGCGACGCGGCCGGCAGGGCGAAGCTCGAGTACGCTCCGCCGACCTACCCCGAGGACACGACCCACGCTGTCGAGGAGTACCTCGCGGGAAAGATCGACGGTGCCGCCTACGAGCCTGACAAGAAGGCCCGCGAGACCCAGCTTGGAGAGCTCCGCAAGGCCCTCCTCGAGGAGCTCGGTGCCGGCTTCCCAGAGCAGGTCGACGTTCTCAAGATCCTCTACGACAAGAAGCTCAAGGACCGCGTCAGGCAGCGCGTCATCGAGGAAGGTGTGCGCGTCGACGGCCGCGGTCTGAAGGACATCCGCCAGATCTCGGTGGAGGTCGGGATGCTCCCTCGCACGCACGGCTCCGCTCTTTTCACCCGCGGCCAGACCCAGGCGTTGAGCATCGCGACGCTCGGCAACATGTCGGACGCCCAGAAGCTCGACGGGCTCGGCGATGACGAGAAGAAGCGCTACATGCACCACTACAACTTCCCGAGCTTCTCGGTCGGCGAATCGCGGCCCAGCCGCGGTCCCGGCCGGCGGGAAATCGGCCACGGCGCGCTCGCCGAGCGGGCGCTGGCCCCGGTCCTTCCGACGATCGAGGAGTGGCCCTACACGATGCGGGTGGTCAGCGAGATCCTGAGCTCCAACGGCTCGACCTCGATGGCCTCCGTCTGCGCCTCGACCCTCTGCCTGATGGACGCCGGCGTGCCCCTCAAGGCGCCCGTCGCCGGCATCGCCATGGGTCTGGTGACACGGGAGGGGCGCCACGCCGTGCTGACCGACATCCAGGGGGTAGAGGATGCCCTCGGTGACATGGACTTCAAGGTCGCGGGGACCCGTGAGGGCATCACCGCGCTCCAGATGGACATCAAGGTGAAGGGCCTTACCCAGGAGGTCATGGGCCAGGCGTTGGAGCAGGCCCGCGAGGCCCGGCTCTTCATCCTCGACCGGATGCTGTCGGTGCTGCCGCGGCCGCGCCAGACGATGAGTCCCTACGCGCCCCGGATCACCACCATCCACATCAACCCGGACAAGATCCGCGACGTCATCGGCCCGGGCGGCAAGGTCATCCGCAAGATCGTCGAGGAGACCGGCGCCCAGATCGACGTCGAGGACGACGGCACCGTCTACGTGTCGTCGGCCGACCAGGACGGCGCCCGCAAGGCGATCGACTGGATCAAGGGCCTCACCGACGAGGTCGAGGTCGGCCGGATCTACCGCGGCAAGGTGGTCCGCATAATGCCCTTCGGCGCCTTCGTCGAGGTGATGCCGAACCAGGACGGCCTTGTCCACATCTCGAAGCTCTCCGACCACCGGGTCGAGAAGGTCGAGGACGTCGTCAACCTCGACGACCAGATCGTGGTGAAGGCGGTCGAGATCGACAAGCAGGGCCGCCTCAACCTGAGCCGCCAGGCAGCGATCGACGAGCTGAAGTCGAAGGGCGAACCCATCGAGGAGTCGATCGACGCCGACAAGGTGGCGGCGGCGATCGCCGCCGGCCCGCCACCGCCCAGCGAGGGCAGCGGCTTCAGCGGCGGTCGGGAGCGCAGCGGCGGCTTCCGAGGCGGACGCCGGGATGGCGGCGGCCGCCGGGACTGACCCGGCGGGGACGCCGATCCGGGTCGGGGTAGCTGGCTACCGCGGCAAGGTCGGCGTCGAGATGGTGCGCGGCGTTGAAGCCGCGCCTGACATGGAGTTCGTGGGTGGCGTCGAGGTCGGTGACGATCTCGGCGCCTTCCTCATCTCAGCCCGCCTTGATGCGTTGATCGACTTCACCCATCCCTCGGCCGCCTTGGACAACGCCCTTGCCGCGGTCGCGGTGGGCTGCCGGCCGGTGGTCGGGACGACGGGGATCCCGGCGGATGGGATCGACCGCCTGGAAAGCGCCTGCCTGGAGGCCGGCATCGGCGGCATCGCGGCGCCGAACTTCTCGGTCGGGGCCGTCGTGATGATGCACATCGCCGAGATCGCGGCGCCCTACTTCGCGGCGGCCGAGATCATCGAGATGCATCACCAGACCAAGGCCGACGCCCCGTCGGGCACAGCGCTGGCGACGGCGCGGCGCCTCGGCGCCCGCCAGAAGTTCCAGTACTCCCGGACCGAGAAGCTGACCCTTGACGG
>JALZAP010000075.1 GCA_030948245.1 Candidatus Dormiibacterota bacterium
CCGAGGATCTTGGGCCCGATGACCATGAGCGCGACGCTCGTCACGCCCAGCACGAGCACCCCCGCCAGCCGCGCCTTCTCCCGCCGCAGCCGGGCCGCCATACGCCCGAGCGAGGAACGGAAATCGAGTGGCTTCTCGGCCATGCCCATTCCGCCGAAGGGGCCGCCACCGAACTGGCGGGCTGGCGGGCGGTTCGCAGCCGCCAGCGTCGGCGGCGGGGTTGCCGGCCTCTGCTCGCTCATGCCGCGGCCTCCGCGGCGAGCTGCGACTGGACGATCTCGAGGTAGGTCGGGCAGCTCTTGAGCAGCTCTTCGTGGGTGCCCAGCCCGACGATGGCGCCGTCTTCGAGAACGATTATCCGGTCGGCATCCTGGATGGTGGAGACGCGCTGGCCGACGATCACCACCGTCGCGTCGGCGGTGACCGGCCGGAGCGCGGCGCGGAGGCTGGCGTCGGTAGCCAGGTCGAGCGCCGAGAAGGAGTCGTCGAAGAGGAAGATCTCGGGCTTGCGCACCAAAGCGCGGGCGATGGCCAGTCGCTGCCGCTGGCCGCCGGAGACATTGGTGCCGCCCTGCGCGATCGGCGCTTCGAGCCCACCCGGCATCGCCGCAACGAAGTCGCTTGCCTGGGCGATCTCGAGCGCCTGACGGAGCTCATCATCGGTGGCGTCAGGATTGCCGTAGCGGAGGTTACTGGCCACCGTACCGGTGAAGAGATAGGGCCTCTGTGGTACCAAACCGATGCGGTTCCAGAGCAGGTCGGGGTCGAGCTCTCGGACGTCGACGCCGTCGACGAGGACCCTTCCCGCGGTCGCGTCGAAGAGTCGCGTGACCAGCGAGATGAGCGTTGTCTTGCCGGAGCCGGTGCTGCCGATGATCGCCGTCGTCTGGCCTGCGGCGGCATGGAAGGAGATGCCGTGCAGCACCGGCGCCGCCGCACCAGGGTAGCGGAACTCGACGCCGCGGAACTCGAGCTCACCGTGCGACTTCAAATCGCGCACGGGGTGCTCCGGTGGCGTCACCGAGGAACGGGTCTCGAGAATCTCGGTGATCCGCTCGGCGCAGACCGCGGCGCGCGGAATCATGATCGCCATGAAGCTGGCCATCATCACCGACGTCAGGATCAGCATCAGGTACATCAGGAAGGCCGTCAGCGCGCCGATCTGCATCTGGCCGCTGTTGACGCGGGCGGCTCCGAACCAGAGGACGGCGACGCTCGAGGTGTTGAGGATCAGCATCACGATGGGGAAGATGAGGACCATCAGCCGGCCCGTGCCCAAGGCGGTCGCGGTCAGGTCCGTGTTGGCCTGCGCGAAGCGCTGTTCCTCGTCCGGCTCGCGTACGAAGGCGCGCACCACGCGGATGCCTGACAGCTGCTCGCGAAGGATGCGGTTGACGGTGTCGATGCGGGCCTGCATGGCGCGGAAGAGCGGCACCATTCGGCTGACAATCAAGCCGATCGCGATGACCAGAGCCGGGATCGACACGAGCATCAGCCAGGACAGGCCGACGTCCTGGCGGAGCGCCATGATTATCCCGCCGACGCACATGATCGGCGCGGCGACCAGCATCGTGCAGGTCATCAGGACCAGGATCTGCACCTGCTGCACATCGTTGGTGCTGCGCGTGATCAGGGACGGCGCGCCGAACTGGGAGACCTCGCGGGCGGAGAAGGTGCCCACCTGGTGGAAGACGCCGGCGCGGACGTCGCGCCCGAAGGCCATCGCAGCCTTCGCGCCGAAGTAGACCGCGGCGATCGCGCAGGCGATCTGCACGACCGTCACCTCGAGCATCAAGCCGCCCTGCGAGAGGATGTAGCTGGCATCGCCCTTGGCGACGCCCTTGTCGATGATGTCAGCGTTGAGACTCGGCAGGTAGAGGTTCGCCAGGGTTCCGACCAGCTGCAGAGCGACGACCGCGAGCAGCCACTTCGAGTAGGGCCGCAGGTAGGCCCGGAGGAGCCGGATCAGCATTGCTGTCGGCTCACCTCGGCGCCCTCACGGGCGCGTGCGATGAGGGCGGCGCGGTCGACGCCCGCGATGGCGAGGGCACGAGGCACAGTACCCAATTCCGCTCCGAGGATGCCGACCAGCACGTCAGCGCTCTGCAGGCGACGGTGGGAGCACTGTTCGCGCCTGGCGTGGAGGGCACGGATCAGGGCCGCCTTCGCCGAGGTGCCCAAGGAGATGGCGCGGTCGGGCTCGATCGCGTCGGTCGGGATCGCGGCCGGCCGTGCGACGCCGGCGACGGCGAGGCTCCGCTGCCGCTCGTCCCGCAGTGCGTCGACCAGGCGCTGGTGGTCGAGGCCGGCGCTGATCAGCGCTCGTCCTGCCGGCGTATCGCCCTCCCGCGCGATGGCCAGCAGCATGTGCTCGGCCTCGATGAACTTGGCGCCGGCTCGCCGCGCCTCGATCTCGGCCTGGAGGTATTGCGGGATGACGCCGCGGGGAGAGGTGAAGGTGACGAGACCGCTCTTACGCATGCCGGCGCCTCAGCTCGAAGCCGGCGAGCAGCAGCCGGTGGAGGTGCTTCTTGTGGACCGCCTGGCGGGTGACCCCGAGCGCCTCGGCCACCTGCGACCACGACCAGCCGGCTCGTATCGCCGCCCCGATGGAGGCGTCCTCGAGCTGGTCAGCCAGGTCCCGCAGGGCCAGGACGGCGGCGAGGCCATCGGCAGGCTCACCGAGCGGGTCGGGCTGAGAGGTGTCCACGCGAAGCAACCTTAGTTGACAATGCCACGAACTGTCAACGTTGGTTGCTTAAGTGTTCGGCGGCCCCTCTCGATGCTCGGCCGGCGGTGGCGCGGTGGGTATCGCCTCCGGCGCAGGCGCGGGATCCGGCGGGGGCGAAACCGGGGCTGGAGTGGCCGCGGGCTGCGGTGTCACCGCCGTCCGGACCGGGGCGGGTCGGGAGCGGATGCTCCACTGGGCGCCGACACCGGCCAGGAAGAGGACCACGAGGAGCAGCAGCCAGATCGGCGTGGTCCGGAGGACGGCGGTCGGGTCGGTGGCTGTCCGCACGTCGAAGGCGAGCTTGCCGAGCAGGATCAACACGCCGGCCAGGATCATCCCGGCACCGGCAAGCGCGGTGACCGCGAGCACCAGCAGGCGGTGGACCCGGAATAGGTAGATGAGGACGATCGCCACGGCGCCGGCCACGATCCCGACCGCTTGCGTCAGCGTCCCCGTGCCGAAGCCGAGGTAGATCATCACGCCGCTGCTGACCAGGTAGGTTACGGCGCCGCCGAGGACGGCCACGCCGGCCGCGTAGAAGGGGATCGCCAGGCCGCCCAGCGCCAGCCCGACAACGATGGCGACGAGCCACGCCCAGATGCTGTCGAGGAATTGGCCATGGGTGATGGCGGCCACACCAGAAGCTCCCAGGATGAACCCGGCGGTTATCCCGACCAGGACCATCAGGAAGCGGAAGAAGCGGTGGCCGCCAAAGCAGAGGATGACGCCGGCAACGAGGGTCAGGAGGCCGACAAAGGTTTCTGTCATCGCGGGTCGCGGCTATTGTGCCAGCCATGGCACCGCTTGATGCGAAGACCCGTTCGCAGCTGCCGGACAGCGCCTTCGCGTACATCGACCCGCGCGGGCGGCGCAGCCTTCCGATCAACGACGAGGCACACGTCCGCAACGCCCTGGCCCGCTTCAACCAGATGCGCTTTGAGGATGACGATGCGCGCGACCGGGCCCGCATGCGCCTGCTCAAGGCCGCCCGGAAGTACGGCATCGTCCCGGTCGGCTTCATAACCGCCCAGCTCCGGGCTCAGGGCTCGAATCGCAAGCTGCCGGCCGGCCCGGTGACCTTCCTGCTCAGCGACATCGAAGGCTCGACCAGGATCCTGCAGCTTCTCGGCGATCGCTGGCCGGCGGTGCTCGCCGACGCCCGGAAGCTGCTTCGGGCGGCCGTCCGGGAGGCGGGCGGTAGCGAGGTCGACACACGGGCGGACGAGTTCTTCGCGGTCTTCGCCGAAGCACCTGCCGCACTCGCCGCGGCCCTGGCGATCCAGCGCGGCTCGGCCGCCCGCTCCTGGCCGGACGGGCACCAGGTCCGCTTCCGGATCGGCCTCCACCACGGCAGCCCCACGCTGACCGACACCGGGTATGTCGGCCTCGACGTCCACACCGCCGTCCGGATCTGCTCGGCGGGGCATGGGGGTCAGATCGTGCTCTCGGGCGCCCTCCGGGAGGTGTTTCTCGCCTCCCCACCGGACGGTGTCAACTTCGGCGAGCTCGGCAGCCACCAGCTCCCGGGCCTGCCCTCGCCGATCGCCCTGTTCCAGATCGAGGTCGAGGACCTGCCGTTCAGCTTTCCCCCGCTCCGGGTTACCGGCTAACAGCCGCTCACCACGATCGTCGCGGTCTCGCCGTCGAGGGCCGTCCCGTTGAACGTGAGGCCCTTGTGGTCGGCCGTGAACACGGTGGTGCCGCCGAAGCGGCCCGAATCGCCGTAGAACTTCCCGCCGAGGACGATGCTGGCCGCCGTGTCCTGGCCGCCTCCGCCAGCCGGCGACGTGTTGACGCTCACGAAGTCGGGCCGCGTCCCCACGAAGGTGTGGTCGGTGACGACCCCGACGTTGACGACGAAGAGCCCGGCGCTGTTCGTGCAGACGCCGCCGGTGAGCTCCTTGCTCACGCCGCCGGTGGTGACCTTGACGGTCGCCGTCCCATTGCACTGGAGCGAGATCACACCGGACTGGCCGAGGTGCGCCCCCTCGCATTGGGCGACCGTGGGCGACGAAGCGGCCGGTGGAGGGGTCGACGAGGACGAGGGGGAGGATCCGCCGCAGGCGGCCAGGGCGGCGACGGGTGCCAGGAGGAGGAGAGATCGAGTCAGCGACATGAGTTGGCGATGTTAGCGAACTTTCAACTCGCGGCCAGCCGCTTCAGCACCTCGCGGTCGCGCGCGTAGCTGAGCAGGTCGAGGGCCTCGGACGCCGTGAGCCAGCGGAGCTCGTCCACCTCGACTCCGGGCTTGAACCGGCCGCCGGTGGGTTCCATGATCCAGTAGCACACGGTTTTTGCCGCCCCCCGCCGGTCGACGTACTGGGTGCAGCCGAACGGCTCCAGGAGGTTGCACTCGAGGCCCGTCTCTTCGGCCACCTCGCGCACCGCGGCCGCCTCCGGGGTCTCGCCCCGTTCGAGCTTGCCCTTGGGGAACGACCAGTCGTCGTAGGCCGGGCGATGGACGACCGCTACCTCGGTGAGGCCTGCCGGGCCGGGCCGACAGACCAGGCCGCCCGCGGCCTTGACGGTGCGGGCGTCGTCAACGTCGATGATCCTTGCTTTCATGCTCTCCATATCCGCGACGTGTGCTGGGTCGGAAGCTGTAAGTCCTAGGTATTGAACCACTCGCGGAGCCGTTTGCGGTTGAGAGATTCCCAGGTCGATCGCCAGCGAGATCGCATCCAGGCGGCTCTGGCCTTCATGCCCGCCGCCAGCTCGCCGGTGACGAATGCGCGCCGGCCGGTCCCCGCGTGTGCTCGCAACCAGCTCTCGGCGGTGACGGCGTCGCGGTACTCGCCGAGGACCGACTGCAGTGCTTCAGCCGCTTCGGCGAAGCGCTTCGCGCGTCCTCCCGCGACCGGGATCACCGCCTCGGCCGCGTAGCGGGTCCGCTTGGCGAGAATCCGGATCCGGTGGAGCTGGTCGGGCTCGGGCGAGTCGGGCAGCGCCTGGACGGCCTTGCGGAGCCGCCGCCAGCGCCGCCTGGCCAGCTACACCGCGACCTTTGCCGCCGGGAGCTCGGCGAGGTCGTTGAAGGCGGGCGCGGTGGCGAACTTGACGAGGCCGTCGAGGAGGTCGATGTAAGCGTCCGCGTCAATGAAGCCGGCGAGCTGCTTCCTCTCTACCCCGATCTCCGCTTCGAGGCGGCCGACGGTTGCCTCGGCGATCAGCCGATCGGCTTGCGGCAGCTCGACGATCCTGCTCCGGATGAGCTCCAGGAGCACCTCGCGGTCGCGCACCTCGCCCAGCCGGCGACCGAGGTCGCGCAGCTGATCCGACTGGGGCGCCTCCCCTTCGAGGAGCCTCCCGAAGGTCCGCAGGTGAGAGCGTAGGGTGCGCACGGCGACCCGCGCCTGGTGGACCGCCTCCGGGTCCCTTCCCACCCTGACGTTGGGATCGTTTTTGAACAGCTGGGAGATCGCGGAACTGAACGCGCTGGTCACCAGCTCGCCCGCCGACGGCTTCTTGGGCAGCTGCCTGGGCGCCACCTCGGGTGGGGCCATCGCCTTTGGCCCTATTGCGCGTATGTGTTTGGCCGTCGCGTCGCCCGCCTTGGCGCGCGCGGCGCGAAGCCGCTTCTCCACCGCCGTGAGAAGGGATCGATCGCCCTCCTTCAGCTCGACCTCGATCTCCCGGAAGCGCGAGACCACCCGGCGTCCCTCGAGGACCGACACCTCGTCGTCGACGACCTCGGCGAGGAGCTTGTTACCTTCGCCGCTCAGCCGGACACGATGCCGCAGCGTGGAGAGCCGGGCGACTCGCCGCAAGGTCCGGTGCCGCAGGTAGGCCCGAACCACCTTCAGCGCCGCCGGGGGCGGGGCTGTCGCGGGCCCTTTGAAGGTGAGCTCGTCGCGCTCCAGGACAGCACCGGCGGCTGGCATCGGCAGCTTGACTGTCCAGCCTTCCCGAGAGCGATGGCGAAGGCTGCAACCCCAGCGGGCGAGGTCAAAATCGGCGGTGTCGTAGTAGGTGGTCTCCATCCGCACCGAATCGGCGACGGCGGACTGGACGGCTGGGTGGACTCCCTCGAGCTCAGGTAGATGGAAGCCCGGTCCGGCGGAGAGCTTCAGCTCGCGCTCAAGGGCCATCCTTGTCCAGCTTAGGCGGGACTGGTTAAGTGTTCATTAAGAGGCCGAGCGTTTCGCCCCACCCTGCCCTCCCCCCGTGTGGGGAGGGTGATGGGTGATGATGCCGCCGAGTGGGGCGAGTGATGATGGGTACGCTGGTCAACCTGTGGCACGGCAACCATCGAGCGATCTCTCGGCCAGCCGGCTCTCCAACCTGACCGCGGTCGCCATCGCGGAGGCCTTCGAGGTCCACCGCGACGCCTTCGACGACATCACCCGGCGCGCCAAGGCCCGCTTCGAGCGGTGCGACTGGCAGGGCGCCGCCGAGGACGCGGCGGAGCGGCTTGACCTTTACAGCACGATCATCGACAGCGTCGAGCGCGAGGTTCGGGCCGTCCTCGCCGAGCGGGTTACCGACGCGATCGTCTGGGCGGGCACCAAGGCCGTCTACTCCGGTCTGATCGCCGGTCGGGAGGACTGGGAGCTCGCCGAGACCTTCTTCAACTCGGTGACCCGGCGGATCTTTACGACCCTCGGCGTCAACCCGGATGTCGAGTTCGTTGACTCCGACTTCGAGGCCCCATCCCTGGATGCCGGAGACCGTCTCTGCCGCTTCTATCACCCGATCGATGACGTGGCCGCCTTGATCGAGCAGGTGCTCCGCGACTTCGCCTGGGACGCGCCCTACGCCGATCCGAAGCGCGACGCTGCCCTCGCCGCGGGCCGGATCGCAGCCCAGCTGCGAGCTTCCGGAATCAGCGACCCGCTCGAACGGGCGGAGATCATCCGGGCGCCGTTCTTCCGGCGCAAGGGCGGCTACCTGCTCGGCCGGCTCCACGCCGGCGGCACCGCCGTCCCGCTCGCGCTGGCGCTGCTCAACAC
>JALZAP010000076.1 GCA_030948245.1 Candidatus Dormiibacterota bacterium
AGGTAGGCACGCTCGCCGCCGCGTGCGGCCAGCGCGGCAATGACGCAGACGACCGAGATGTGGGCCGTCGACTCGAGGTGGAGGTCGTCGTAGTCGAGGGCATGCCCCGCGGTGGCCCAGCGGCAGGCCTCGTCCTCCCGGGCGGCGATCCGGCTGACCGGCTCGCCGCGCCCGGCGACCGCCACGGCCACGGTGTCGAGCAGTGACCGCCGCGCGAGCGCCAGGTCCTCGTCCGATGGCTCCAGCGCCACGGCCCAGGCGGCCAGCCGGTCGGCGGCGGAAGAGCTAGTCGAGATCGGGGTGAGCCTCCAGGTAGCGAAGCACGGCATCCCGCTTCGGTTCGATCTTGCCCTCCAGGACGAGCTCGTCTAGCCGCGCCTTGAGCTTGCCGACCTCGGGCCCCGGCGCCAGTCCGCGGGCCCGCATTATGTCCTCACCGGTGACCGGCGAGCTGAGCCGGCTGGGCGACTCCGCGAGGACCGCTGCCAGGCGGCGCTCGAGCTCTTCCAGCTTCTCCGGCTTGTCGTAGGCGGATGCCGCGATGTCGGCATGGGCGAGCTGGAGCAGCGCAGGGAGGTCGGGGCCGGCTTCGCGGGCAAGCCTGCGGACGGCGCCGTCGGTCCACTCCGGCTCGTAGTAGACGGGCCGGAGGTGGAGCCGGACCAGGTGGGCCACGCGCTCGATCACGTTGTTGGAGAGGCGGAGCCGGGCCAGGGCCGCCTGGGCAAGCTCGGCGCCCACCTTCTCGTGACCGAGAAAGCTGCCGGCAGGCGAGGCGGTGGCCGGCTTGCCGGTGTCGTGGAAGAGTGCCGCCAGCCTCACGATCAGCCAGGGCGGCGTCCGCGCAACCGTCTCCAGCGTGTGGCCGTAGACGTCGTGGCTGTGGTATCCCCCCTGAGCCACCCCCTTGCAGGCGGCCAGCTCGGGTAGGACGCCGGCCAGCAGGCCACCCGCGTCGAGCAGCTCCAGGGCCTTTTTGGGACGCTCGCTGAGGAGCATCTTGCGGAGCTCCTCAGCCACCCGCTCGATGGAGACGACGGGCGGTCGAAGCCGGTCCGCCAGTTGGCGCATCGCGGGCAGCAATGCGGGATCTAGCCCGAAGTCGAGCTGCGCCGCGAAGCGAACAGCGCGGAGCATCCTGAGTGGGTCGTCGCTGAATGTCGCGAGCGGGTCGAGCGGGGTCCGCAGGAGACGCGCCCGGAGGTCGGCCAGACCGGTACCGAGGCGGTCCTCCAGCCGGCCGTCGAAGTCCATCAGGAGCGCGTTGACCGTGAAGTCGCGGCGGCGCAGGTCGTCGTCGATCCCGGCCGACTGAACGTCCGGCTTGCGAGAGTCGTCGCGGTAGCTTTCCGCCCGCGCTGAAGCGAACTCGACCGGCCGGTCGCCCCACATCACCTGTGCGGTCCCGAACCGCTCGAAGACGACCGGCGACGCGCTTCCCGTCAGCCGGGCGAAATAGGCCGCGAGCTCGGGCCCCCGACCGTCCTCGACGACGACGTCGATCTCGCGATGCTCCAGCCCGAGAAGCCGGTCCCGGACGTAGCCGCCGACCGCCCAGGCCCGCACGCCGAGCTCAGCCGCGGCTTCGGCCAGCAGCGGAAACGCCGGGTCGAGCGGCCCGACTAGCGATTCTCGATCGCCCATTCGACCGCCCCCACCAGGCCCACGTCGGCGCCCAGCCCGGCGCGGACGATGCGCGGCCGCCGGTTCGGCGTCACGAAGGGCGAGTCCAGGATCGCCTCTCCCAGCCAGCCTTCGACCAGGTTCCAGGACTCGGTGATCCCGCCTCCCATGACGATGACCTCGGGGTCGACCAGGTTGGTCAGGTTGAGGAGCCCGAGGCCGACCATCCGCGCCGCCTGCTCGACGATGCCGGCGGCTTCCTCATCGCCTGCCTCGGCGGCGCGGAAGACTTCGGCGGCGGGCCTGCCCGCCCGGGTGGCGATGGAGTGCCCGCTGGCATAGGCCTCGAGACAGCCGCGCATGCCGCAGAAGCAGGACGGCCCGTTCGGGTCGAGGACCTGGTGGCCGAGCTCTCCCGCTGAGCCGTGGGTGCCGCTGTAGAGCTTGCCGTCGAGGATCAGCCCCGAGCCGATGCCCGTGCTCCACGTCACGTAAACGAGGTTGCGCACGCCCCGGCCGGCGCCGCGGTTGTGCTCGCCGACGGCGGCAAGGTTGGCGTCGTTCTCGAGGTGGACGGGAGCGCCGAATTCATTCCGAAGCATCTCGCCGAGAGGCAGCCCCGCCGGCCAGCCGGCAAGGTTGGGCGGGTTGACGAGAACCCCTGTCACTGGATCGCTCGGGCCGGGCACACCGATCCCCACCACCTCGATCCGGGTGCCCCCGGCCAGCCGCTCGGCGTTCTCCCGACTCCAGGCGACCATTCCGCCCGGACCACCGAGCTCGGGTGTCGCCGCCTTGGCAATGCCGACGATGGCCCCGTCCGGGGTCGCTACGGCAACTCGGACCTGGGTTCCGCCGAGGTCGATTCCCGCGATCACACGCCTAGCCTAAGTGTGGAGTGAATTCGCCGGGTCTGTTCGAGCGCCGGCCATTGTTGCTCTCGGCCCTGGTGGTACTCGGACTGGTGGCAGTCGCGCTGGTTCTCCATGTCGCATTCGGCGGCATTCCGCCCGGGCCTGGCAGGCTGCTGCTGACGGCCGGGGCGCTGGTGCCTTCCCTGGCGCTCGCGCTCTTCTTCGCATACCAGCTTGGCTTTCACCGCTCAGGCTTCCGCAGTGACCTCGACCCCACCGGGCGGTGGAGCCTGCTCCTGCTCGCGCCGCCGCTCCTCGTCGCCGCCATCGTGCTCCCCTTCCAAGTGTCGGTCGGGGTCGCTCCCTACCTTCTCACCGGCGGGCTGGCGCTGCTGATCGCGCTCCACGAGGAGACCTGGTTTCGGGGGGTGATCCTGACCGCCCTAGCCACCCGCGGTCCCACCTACGCCGTCATCGCTTCGGCGATGCTCTTCGGGATCGGGCACTCTTTCAACCTCCTGACGACGGGTGCTCCCGCCGCCGCGGTCGCCTACCAGGTCGCCGCGGCCGCGCTGGTCGGGATCGTCTTCGGGTCGGTGCGGCTGCGGACGGCGATGATCTGGCCGTCCGTCGTCGGTCACGCCGCCGTCGATTGGGCCGCCCTCCTCGTCCTCTATCCCTCGACCGCGCCGCAGACGCCGCGCGCAGTGACCGCGGTGATCGGCCTCCTTGTCTACGGCGGTCTGGCAGTCATCGGCCTGATCCTCGTCCGGCGCGCCGAGCCACGTGTTCGCGCCGAGCTGAGGCTCGGCTAACGCAGCTTCCGGACGTCGCCTTCCCGACGAGTCACACGCTCGGCGTCGAGGTGCTCCAGGAAGGCGAGAACCGGCCTCCGGCTGGCCCCCATCGCGTCCCGCAGCCGGGCGACGGTCACACCGCCCTCCGCCGCAACGATCTGGCGGACGAGCTCGAGCGCCGCCGCATAGGCCCCCCTGGTAAAGGCGACGTCGGTGGAGAGGCGGACCAGCGAACCTTCCCTGGCGAGCGCCCTGAGCACCTCTGGCCCGGCGCCCGCCTCCCTCATCGCCTCCGGCAGGGAGGGCGGCGCGAAGGGGGTCTGGTCGAGAAGCTCGAGCAGCCGGCGCGCCGGACCGCTCCCGGCCGGGTCGAGGATGACCTCGTGCCCGGGCAGGGCGACCTCGCCGCCCCGCTCGGTGAGCACCCCGTCTTTCGCCAGCTCGCCGAGGGCGGCGGCGAAGCCGGCCGGGGCCAGGCCGAGGCGGCTCTTCAGCTCCTCCCGGGGCATCCCGGCGCGGAGCGGGTGGGCCTGATGGAAATCCTTCAGCAGCGCCTCCGTGCGGACGACCAGCGCCGCCCACGCCTCAGGGGCGAAGAGCCAGCCGGCGGCGCGCCTGCCGACGACCGTGGAGAGGTCGGCGGAGGGGGCAAGGGTCGCCTTCAGGAGGGCGGCCTCGGTGATCCCGCGCGGGTACTTGCGGAGCTCTTCCTGGAGCACGTCGCCGGCCATCCGCCGCTCCAGCGAGGCGGGCACCGTCACGTCGTGGCGGGGATGGCGGCGCGGGCTCACGTCGGCGAAGCGGCCACCGGCGATCGTCGCCGGCGGGCTCGGGACCCGGAGCACGAAGCGGTCGCCGGCGGCGGCCGCGATCGGTTCCGCCAGGTAGAGCTGAACCCAGCCCCTGTCGCCCGGCTCGATCTGGTCCGCCTCGAGGACGATCGCCCGCGCGGCGACCTCTGCGGTGCCGCTGTGGAGGAGCAGCGCGGCACCATGGCGGAGCGGCCGCTCCGCGCCGGCGAGGACGGCCACCTCGGCGTCGATCCGGCGGGAGGCGGCCAGGGTGCCGGGCCGCACGAGGACGTGGCCGCGCCGCAGTTCCTCCTTCTCGACGCCCACCAGGTTGGCGGCGACGCGGCTGCCCGGCGTGGCGACCTCCACCTTCAGGTTGTGCTGCTGGAGGCCGCGGACTCGAACCCGGCGGCCGCCCGGCACTGCTTCCAGCTCCTCCCCCAACCTAAGCGAACCGTCGACGAGGGTTCCGGTCACGACCGTCCCAAAGCCGCCGATGGTGAAGACGCGGTCGACCGGCAGCCTCGGCCGCTGCAGATCGCGGCGGGCCGCGGTCCCAGCGAGCAGCCCCTCCAGCCGTGCCTGCAGCTGGTCCAGTCCCTGCCCGGTGAGGGCGGAGACCGGCACCGTCCCGGCCCCGGCGAGGGATGTGCCGACCAGGCGCTCACCGACCTCGGCGGTGACCAGCTCCAGCCAGTCCGGCTCGACGAGGTCCACCTTGGTGAGCACGACCAGGCCGCGGGATATGTCGAGCAGGTGGACGATCTCGAGGTGCTCGACCGTCTGCGGCATCACCCCCTCGTCGGCGGCGACCACCAGCAGCACCGCGTCGAGGCCATGGACGCCGGCCAGCATGTTGCGGATGAAGCGGGCATGGCCGGGCACGTCGACAATCCCGACCAGCCTGCCGCTGGGGAGCGTCAGGTGGGCGAAGCCGAGGTCGATCGTCATCCCCCGGCGCTTCTCCTCGGCGAGCCGGTCGGGATCGATCCCGGTCAGGGCGTGGATGAGGGTCGACTTGCCGTGGTCGATGTGGCCTGCGGTGCCGACGACGGCGTTGGGAAAGCTCACTTGAGCGAGAGCACGCCCTCCACGGCGTCGAAGAGCTGCTCGTCCTCTCCCGGCAGGACGGTCCGGGGATCGAGGCAGCAGCGATCCGCCGAGATCCGCGCGAGGACCGGCGGCTCGCCCTCCCGGAGCGCGCGGAGCAGCCGCGAAGCGGGGCCGGGCAGGGCAACCAGGGTGGTCGGCAGGCCTTGCTCGGGAAGGCTGCCGCCGCCGGCGGCCGACTCCCCGTCGAGGAGCTCGGCCGCGATCTCCCGGTCGCCCAGCTTCACGATCCACCAGGCCGCCCGGCGGCGCAGCTCGGCGGCAGGCAGGGTGAGCATCCGCTCCACCGGCACCAAGGAAGGGGCGTGCCCGAGGAGCCATTCGCGGAGCGTGGCCTCGAGTGCCGCAAGGGAGAGCTTGTCGACGCGGAGGGCCCGCGCCAGGGGATGCTTGGCGAGCTTCCGGACCAGCTCGGCGGAGCCGAGCAGGAGACCCGACTGGGGGCCGCCGAGGAGCTTGTCGCCGCTGAAGGCCACGATGTCGGCGTGCTTCAGCGAATCGACGACCGAGGGCTCGCCGGCGATGCCGAAGAGCGAGCCGCTGCCCAGGTCGTCGAGCAGCAGCAGGCCGTGCCGGTGGGCCACCTCGCTCAGCTCCGCGAGCGCGGCGGACTCCGTGAACCCGGTCACCCGGAAGTTGGAGGTGTGGACTCGGAGGAGCGCAGCCGTACGGGGCGTGATTGCCTCCTCGTAGTCCGCGGCCCGGGTGCGGTTGGTGGTACCGACCTCGATCATCCGCGCGCCCGAGAGGCGCATGACGTCGGGCATGCGGAAGGCGCCCCCGATCTCGACCTGCTCGCCCCGGGAGACGATCACGTCCTTGCCCCGGCCCAGCGCGGTCAGCATCAGCAGCACCGCACCCGCGTTGTTGTTGACGACGAGCGCCGCGGGCGCTCCGGTCAGCCGCCGGAGCAGGGGCGCGACATGGTCGGTGCGCTCGCCCCGCTTTCCGCCCGCCAGCTCCAGCTCGAGGTTGGCGTAACCCTCGGCGACCTGGCCCACGGCCGCCACCGCCGATCGTGCCAGCGGGGCGCGGCCGAGGTTGGTGTGGAGCACGACGCCGGAGGCGTTGATGACGCGGCGCAGGCTGGGCGCGGTCCATTCGCGCAGCCGTCCCTCGACGAGGGCCAGCCGAGTCGCTTCGCCAACCGGGTCGGCGGACCGTTCGGCGGCCAGCTGCTCACGCAGCGCGGCGACCACCAGCGCGTGGGGAAAGCGCTCGCGGAGCTGCGCGTAGCCCGGCTGGTTGACGAGCCTCCCTATCGCAGCAGGCAGGGGACCAGCCCAACGTAACCGGAGCATTGCCCGAGAATGACAAGCGCCGGCGGTTCATAGAAGGGCGTCATGGCGAGGGGGAGCAGGCTGCCCCCGACGGCCGGGATCAGCTGGCTCAGGAACAGGCCGATCAGCAGGTACTGCTGGATCTGCAGCCGGCGGAAGTCGACGTCCATGAAGAAGCGCGGGTTGCGCCGCCGGAAGAGGGCTTCGACGATTATCCAGCCGTCGAAGCCGGGGACCGGCAGGAGGTTGAAGGCCAGCATCGCGAGGTTCGCGAAATAGATGCCGTAAAGGATGTAGGCGAGGTAGCTGAGCGGCAGGGGCTGAACGGTCGTGTCGAAGAGGAAGCCGGTGTGGAGGAAACGGAAGGCAAACCCGAAGAGCACTGCACCGATCAGGTTGGCCGCGGGTCCGCCGAGCGAATAGTTGACCTGCTGGCCGGTCCCCCTCAGCCGCGCCTCGTTGACCGGGATGCGCTGGCCCCAGCCGACGCGCCAGAAAAGGAACATCAACAGCCCGTAGACGGTGAAGTACTTGCCCACATCGTCCGGTCGGAAGTAGCCGCGGTTGGCCGGCGAGCGATCCCCCAGCCAATGCGCCACGAGGGCATGGCCGAGCTCGTGGGTGGGGACCGCGATCGCGACCCCGGGCAGCAGGAAGAGCGACGAGACGAACCAGGCGACCGGGTTGGCGAGCACCTAGTCGACGGGTATGCGAGTGCTCCGCGGCTTCCGCGGTGCGGCCTTGCGGCGAGTTGCGGCCGCGGCTCGCCGAGCCGGAAATTCGGTGCGGCGGGTGCCGGCCTGGTGCTCGTACATGATCACCAGCGCGGTGATCAGCTCCCGCTGGGCGTTGAGGAGGTGGTGCTTCGCCTCATCGGGAAGGCCATCGCTGAGCACATGGCTCAAATGCTTCCCCATTTCCAAAGCAAACTCGACCATCCCCGCCGTTTCCGAGT
>JALZAP010000077.1 GCA_030948245.1 Candidatus Dormiibacterota bacterium
CTCGTCGACCGGGCAGTCCTCGGCGCCCGGCTGCCGCCCCGAACTCGCGCTCCCGAGATCTGGCGGATCTCGGCCGAGCACCGAGAGGAGGCCCAGGACGATGCGACCCTGGTCGCGATCCGCGACCTGGAGCGGGCGGGCATCGACATCGTCACCGACGGCGAGATCCGCCGGGAGAGCTATTCGAACCGCTTCGCGGCGGCACTCGAGGGAATGGACGTCGACAACCCCGGGGTGGCGCTCGACCGCACCGGCCATCCCAACCCGGTACCGCGGGTGACCGGCGCCATCCGCCGCGTCAGCCCGGTGCTGCTCCGCGACGCCCGCTTCCTGCGGGCGAACACCGACCGGCCGATCAAGGTGACCATCCCCGGGCCCTTCACCATGTCCCAGCAAGCGCAGGACGACCACTATGGCGACGAGGAGGCGCTCGCGTTCGACCTGGCGGTCGCCGTCAACGAGGAGGTCCGAGACCTCTTCGACGTGGGCGTCGACGTGGTCCAGCTGGACGAGCCCTACCTCCAGGCGCGGCCTGAGAAGGCGAGGCGCTTCGCGATCGCGGCCATCAACCGGGCGGTCGGCGGTGTGGCGGGCACGACCGCTCTCCACACCTGCTTCGGCTACGCGCATGTCGTCCATGACCGGCCCAACGGCTATCCCTTCATGGCGGAGCTGGCCGAGGCCGACGTCGACCAGATCTCGCTCGAGTCGGCCCAGCAGGGCGTCGACCTGGCGATCCTCGACGAGGTACCAGGCAAGCGCTTCATCGTGGGGGTGATCGACCTCGCCGACAACAGCCCGGTCGAGGACATCGAGACGGTCGAGAGGCGGATCCGCGGCGCCCTTCGCCACGTGCCGCCTGACCGACTCCTCCTCGCGCCCGACTGCGGCATGAAGTACCTGCCCCGCCCGAGGGCGTTCGAGAAGCTCAAGGTGATGGTCGAGGCGGCCGCCCGAGTCAGGAGCTCGCTCTAGGCGGTCAGTCCGGCCGGATCGTCTGGACGATCTCGCGGAGCAGGCCGACCTGGTCCGCTGCACGTGCCAGGACCGGGATCGCGGCGGAGGCCTGGCGGCCCTTGAGCGCCTTCCGGATCCAGGCCTCATCGGCGTCGTCGATGCTCTCGGCCAGGACCACCGCCGCCGGCCGGTGGCGCGCGGCCAGCTCCGCCGCCTCCTCGACATTGTCGGCCGTGTAAAGGCTGTAGGTGCTCCGCTCGAGCCGCTCGGCGAGGTTTCCGTCGGGGTCGACGACGACCAGGCTCCGCGATCGCGGGATGGGAAAGGCAACGGTGAAGACGCTGCCCTCGTCTGGCACGCTGTAGACCCGGATCGAGCCGCCCATCAGGGCCAGCAGGCGCCGGCTCATGGTCAGGCCCAGACCGCTGCCCTGGGTGCGGGCGTCGCTGTGCGAGTCGATCTGTACGAACTCGTCGAAGATCCGCTCCTGGTCCTCCGGCTCGATGCCGATGCCCGTGTCAGAGACGGAGATCTCTGCGATGTCCTCCGTCCGCCGCAGCGTCATCCGGATCTCGCCACCCGGCGGCGTGAACTTGACCGCGTTGGAGAGGAGATTGAGCAGCACCTGGAAAAGACGCCGGCGGTCGGCCTCGACCCACATCTCGGGGGACGGATCGAGGGTTAATGAGAGACCTTTCTCCTCGGCGAGAGGCCGGACCTTGGCGACCGACTCATCGAGCAGCGGGGCGAGCTCGAGCAGGGCGATCTGGACCTCCATCTGGCCGCCGGCGATCTTGCTGAGGTCGAGGATGTCCCCGATCAGGCCGAGCATGTGAAAGCCGCTCGACTGGATGTGCCCGAGCTGGCGCAGCTGCTTTTCGTCGAGCCTCTGGGCGCCCTGGTGGGCAAGCAGTTGGGAAAACCCGAGGATCGAGTTGAGCGGCGTTCGCAGCTCATGGTTCATGGTGGCGAGGAAGCGGTTCATCGCCCGCGACTCGGCCTCGGCGGCGATCCGGGCGCGCAGCTCGCCCCGGCGCAGACGCTCGACGTCCCGCCACCGCCCAACCACGACGCCCGTGACCCAGGCGACGGCGATGCCGGGCGCGTCGGCAAGCGAGAACGCCTGAGCCACCTTCTGGTCGGGATGGGCCACGTGCACCAGCGTCGCCGTGATGGGCAGGAAGACGACCATCGCCATCACAGCGCCCGGCCAGCCGTAGAACCAAGCCGAGACGATCACCGGGATCGCGATCAGGGCGCCCGCGCTCCGGCCGGTGAAGGGCTCGACCACGATGTACACCCCGATGTAGGCCGCAGTCGAGAGGAGCAGCAGGACGGCGGGCCACCAGCTCCGCAGCTGCGCGCCGCGACCGGCTTGGATCTCCGACTGGTCCGGGGTGGCTCCGCTCTTGATCACGCGGCGCAGTATGCGGCTCGATCGGCGACCAAGACCGGGACTAGGCGGGAGGCTCGGCCTTCCGCGTGGTCGGGCGCTCGCCGGATTCCTCGCGCTGCCGGCGGGGAGCCAGGGACGGGCTCTCGCGCGATCTCATGACGAGCGCCATCCAGTCGCTCAGCGGGGACGACACCTTGGTGACCCGCCGGGGCTTTGGTCGAGGTTTGGGTTGGGTTCGCTCCGGTTCCATGTTGCCCGCCTTTCGGGAGCCGCATTATCGCTCAGATTCGGGGTAAAACCGTTTGTCCGTTGAGCGAAGGGGGCATACTTCACTTGCTGCCAGCCGACAGCCGCTTGCGCGTGCGCGAAACCCGGTACCCGCCCGGACCAGAAAGCAACCGGCGAAACCGAGGTTACGAATTGGACAACAGCCGCATCGTCAGAGCACTCGTCGTCGACGCCGACCCCAGCTCAGGGCCAGCTCATCGCAAGCGTCTCGAGGAAGAGGGCTACCGGGTCGTGCTCGCCACCGATCCCGCCGCCGCCTCACTGCTCGCCAAGAAGGCGCCGCCCTCGATAATCTTCATCAACCCCGGCGGCCAGCAGAATGCCGCTTCGACCCTCATCGAGGCCCTCAAGGCCGACACCTATACACGGCACATCCCGGTCCGGCTCCTGACCCACTCCTACGACCAGGGCCCGGGCAAGAAGGCGCTGACCACAGTCGCACGCAACGCCTGGTAGCCAACCCGTAGCCGGCGCGCTAACTATGTGATACATCGGTAGCCGAAAAGCTGCCAAAGACGCTATCATTATTTTGATGCTGCGTTGGGCGCTGCCGCCGGCGGTCCTGCTCGCGTCCTTCTTCATGCTCCCTGTCGCGATCGACTCGGCAACTCCCGGCTCGGGGATCGTCATAACAGCCCAGCCTGCCGGCGAGAAGCTGGCCGTCCTCGCCTTCTCACCCTTCTGCGTGGTGGTGCGGATCGGCGATACCGCCTATGGACTGACGACCAGCTACGCCCTGCACCAGGTCGCGATGGCCGAACCGTCGACCGAGAGCACTCCCCGACCCCTGGTGCTGAATCCGAACGGGAAGGAGGACATCCGGGTGGCCGTCAGCTTCGATGCGGCCGCCACGCCCCGAGCCCGCGTTTTCCATGTCCTGGTGGCCGGCTCGGCATCGGCGTCCAGTGTCGGCTGATACCCCCGCCGGCGCGGAACGGTGTCTTCAGCCCCTGCGGTCGCGGCGTCCCTGGCAGTCGACGCAGGTGGTCGTCTCGGGCGCGAACTCCATCCGCTCTGCCGCTATCGCCTCGCCGCAGTCCTCGCAAAAACCGTAGCGGCCAAGCTCGAGCCGGTCGAGCGCCCGGGCGAGCTGTTCCTGGAGCGAGGCACGGAGGTCGGCGACCCGCTGGGCGATCTCGCCGTCGATGGCGACCTGCGCGATGTCGCCCTCGTCGCCGTCCGTCCGGAGCTCGGGCAACATCGTGGTCGGGGTTGCGGTCGCCGTGTCGCGCATCGCCAGCTGCCGGAGGCGTATCTCGCTGGCAGCGATCCTATGATTCCAATCTGTCTCCACCCTCAAGGCCCTCCTCGGACTAATGAAAGTTACTGCTAGGACTATAACATTTGGCCATTTTGTGCTGGCAACAAATCCTGCAAAAGATGTTGGCGAAACTGGTCCTGTCCAGTCACGGGTAAGGCGAGTACGGTTCCCTCAGCAGACGGCGGTTTGTAAGGGGCTCTAATCAAAGTGGTATTGACCACTCGTCAGGTTTCTGCTTTAATCCGCAGTCATGAACTCGACCGGCGGGCAAGACCACCTCCAGGAGCTCCCCTGATGAGCAAGCAGGAGGCGACGCGCGACCGCGTTCTCGATCTGATCGAGTCGCTCCTCGTGGGGCAGGCAATCCCCTCCGAGCGGCAGCTAACCCAGGAGTTCGGAGTCTCGCGCCTGACGGTGCGCGCTGCGATCGACGAGCTGGTTCGCGACGGTTATCTCGACCGCCGCCACGGCAGTGGAACCTACGTCACCGAGCCGAAGATCGCCCAGCCGCTGACGCTCACCTCCTTCAGCGAGGAGATGCGGAGGCGGGGCATGGTGCCGGGCAGCCGGACCCTGGAGCTGGCCATCACCAGCGCCGGCGCCCGGCTAGCCCGGCGGCTGCAGGTATCACCGGAGGAACCGCTCGTGCGGGTGAAGCGCCTCCGGCTCGCGGACGCCGAGCCGATGGCGATGGAAGTCCTCCACATCCCGGAGGCCCTGGTCCCGGGGCTGACCAAGGCCGATCTCGAGAATCGCTCCTTCTACGAGCTGCTCGCGGAGCGTTACGAGATCGTCATCGCGTCTGGCACGCAGACCATCGAGCCCACTGTCACCAATGAGGAGGAGTCCGAGGTGCTTGGGGTGCCCCTGCACACGCCGGCCTTCCTGTTCGAGCGGACGACCGTCTCCGAGTCAGGGCGGATCGTCGAGTTCGTCCGCTCCATCTACCGCGGCGACCGATACCGCCTGGTCGCCGACCTGACGCCGCAGCGGACCCGCAGCGGGCGGATGGCCGCCGCCCCGCGCGTGCGGGTCACGTAGCCGCGATCCAGGTCCTGAATGGCGACCACCCAAACGCGGCCGAGCCGCAATTGAAACGAACAGGGGGAAATTGATCGACATGAAGCCCACCAAGCTATTCGTGACCGCCATCGGGATGGCGATCGCGCTCATCGCCACGGCCTGCTCGGGCAGCACGAGCACGACGCCGCCCGCTGAAAACGGGCCGCTGACGATCTGGCTGATGGACGGCAGCGCGCCGCAGTCGGTCGTCGACGGGGTCAACGCCGACTTCAAGGCGAAGCACCCGAACGTGACAGTCAACGTCCAGCTCCAGAAGTGGGGCGAGATCGGCACCAAGCTCGACACCGCATTCGCCGGCAGCACTCCCCCCGACGTGATGGAGCTGGGAAACACCCTGGTGGCCAAGTACGCCGCGGCCGGCGCGCTCCAGGACATCGGCTCCAAGAAGTCCAGCTACGAAAACTCCGGCGCCTGGCTGCAGTCCCTGACGGACTCCTGCACCCTTGCCGGCAAGCTCTACTGCGTGCCCTACCTCGCGGGCAGCCGCGCCGTCATCTATCGCAAGGACCTGTTCGATGCCGCGGGCGTCAAGCCGCCCGACAGCATGGAAGGCCTTCTGACCGTGGGCAAGACGCTGATGGCCAAGAACAGCGCCGACCCCAACTTCTCCGCGCTCTATTACCCCGGCAAGTACTGGTACGCAGCCCTTCCCTTCGTCTGGGACTTCGGTGGCGACATCGCCACCAGCTCGGGCGGCAAGTGGACGGGCTCACTCAACAGCTCCGGCTCGCAACAGGCCCTGACTACCCTCAACTCCCTGGTCACCAGCCTCTCCAAGGCAGACAAGACGGGTGACGAGGCGAAGCAGGATGCGTCCTTCGCGCAGGGCCACATCGCCATGATCATCGCCAACGGCTGGGAGGTCGGCGTGATCACCGATCCCAAGGGCGGCGACCCGGCTCTCAAAGACAAGCTCGGCGTCTTCCCGATCCCGAGCCACAACACGGGCCAGACCGCTCCCGTCTTCCTCGGCGGTTCTGACCTCGGCATCGCCGCCAAGAGCAAGAAACAGGCGCTCGCCAACGAGTGGGTCGGAATGCTGACCGGCACCAAGCACATGGCCGAGATGGCCACTGTCGGCGGTGTCATTCCCAACAACACGACGCAGCTGAACCTCGGCACGGGCCTCAACGCCACCTTCTACGCGGCGGCCAAGAACAGCCGGTTCGTGCCCAACTCGCCGAACTGGGCCAGCGTCGAAAGCGCGAACGTGATCCCCGACATGCTGGTGTCGATCTTCACCGGCAAGGCCACCGTCGCCGACGCGAGCAAGGCGGCCAGTGACAAGATCACAACAACGCTGAACGGCTCCTAGCTTCAGGCGAAGCTGAGCTCCACCTAGAAGCATTCAAGGAAGGCTGGTTGCGATGGGGATGGCGGTCGGGTCGAGTGCCGAAGTGGCAACCCGGCCGCCAACCCACGAACCGGCCCTCCCCCGGCGCCGGCCATCTCGCTGGCGGCGCCGCTACGCCGTTCTTCCCTATGCCCTGATCACCCCCGCCTCGCTGGTCATCCTCGGCATCCTCGCCTTCCCGCTCGGGATGCTGCTCTGGCTGTCGCTCCAGCACTACGGCCTCCGCGAGCTGATCGCCCACCAGGGAGTCTGGGTCGGGCTCAGGAACTACACGACGCTGGTGGCGGATCCGCTCTTCCAGCACGTCCTCGCCGTCTCGCTCATCTTCACCTTCGCCAACGTCGGCCTGACCCTCCTCTTCAGCACGCTGATCGCCCTCCTGCTCCTCAAGGTGAGCAGGCCCATTCGCGTCCTCCTCGGCAGCGGGCTCGTCTTCGTCTGGGCAACGCCGGTCATCGTCGCAATCGACATCTGGCAGTGGATGTTCGACTTCGAGTTCGGCGTCATCAACTACCTGTTCACCAAGCTCGGGTTCGGCAACTTCATCCACCACAACTGGTTCGAGAACCCGCTCCAGGGCTTCGCCGTGATCACCGTGATCGTCGTCTGGGGCGCCATACCCTTCGTGGCCATCACCCTTTTCGCAGCGCTCACCCAGGTTCCCGACGATGTTCTCGAGGCGGCCGAGGTCGACGGCGCCAACCCCTGGCAGATCTTCTGGCAGGTGACGGCGCCGATGCTGCGGCCGATCTTCCTGATCGTGGTCAGCCTCTCCACGATCTGGGACTTCCAGGTCTTCAACCAGGTCTACGTGCTGCTCAACTCGCGTCCGAGCAAGGACTATTTCACGATCGCGGTCTACTCCTACAAGGAGTCCTTCGGCGTCACCCAGTACGGGCTCGGCGCGGCCATCGCGGTCGCCATGGTCGCCGTCCTGGCCCTGGTCACCTTCTTTTACGTCCGCCAGACGATCGAGACGGCGGAGCTGGCCACGTGATCGCGCCCGGCACCGCCCACCAGGCGGCTCTGGCTCGGACGGCGGCACCGGCCGGCGT
>JALZAP010000078.1 GCA_030948245.1 Candidatus Dormiibacterota bacterium
GGACCTCCCCACCGCGTCGGGTGCCAGGACGGTCGCCACATCCACTCCTGCTTCGGCCACTGCAGGCGGGACGGATTGAGGACGCGGCGCTTCGGGCGCCAGCAGGGTCGGCTCGGGCGCGGCGGCCGGGTCGTCGATGGCGCCCAGGGCGGCCTCGATGGTTTCCACCTCGACCGCGTCCTCGACGCCGTCCAGGGAGCCGGCGATCAGCCGGGCGAGACCGTCGACAGCCTTGAGAAGCGAATCGGTGAGCCTCGGCGTCGCCACCCTGTTGCCGAGCCGCAGCTCCTCCAGCAAGTCTTCGAGGCGGTGGCTCAAGTGGCTGACCTTGTGGAGGCCGACGAGCCCCGCACCGCCCTTCAGGGTGTGCGCTTCACGGAAGACGCCGTCGAGGGGCGCCGGGTTGCCCGGTTCGGCCTCCAGAGCGAGGAGGCCGCTCGTCATTCGCTCCAGCCGGTCCCGTGCCTCCTCGACGAAGAGCGGTCGGAACTCGTCTTCTAGCTCGCCCGTGACAAACCCGCCCGGCCCTTCACAAGCAGGATCTCGATCTCGAGAAGGGTGACCAGCCGGCCTTCGAGCGGGTAGACGCTCGGCTCGTCAGCAGGTCCCTCTGAAGCGGTGGCCTCATCGATCTCCGCCGACTGGGGCATTACCGCCACGCCGAGGGCAGCCGGCCCCCGGCTGGTTTCGACCAGGATCGCAAAATCGGAGGCGCCCGTATCCCCCGTCCCCGTCAGGGCGGCGAGGTCGAAGAGGGGAACGATCTCGCCGCGCACGTTGACCAGGCCGAGCAGGGTTGTGTCGGAAACTGGGAGGCGGGTGACCCGGGGACCGCTTATCACCTGCTGGACCGAATCCAGCGGGAAGGCGTAGTGCTCCTCACCGACGGGGAGCACGATTACCTTCACGTCAGCCGGCTCTCGCTTCGGAGGTGCCATCCAAAGCCAGCTCGGAGATGTGCTGCGCGGTGGACGCGATCTGGCGGCTGCCGATGGTTATCTGCTCCATCGCCTCGACCACCTGCTCGGTCGCCGACCGCTGCTGCTGGGTCGTCATCTGGACGTGGGCGCTGGCCTCCGCGACCTGCGCCATCATCGTCATCCCCTGCGCCATCTGCCGGGCGCCCTTCTCCATCGCCAGCAGGGTGTCGTGGCTCTCCGCTGAGGCGCCCTCGACGATTCGCGCGATATCCGCCGCTGATGTCTTCGACCGTTCCGCCAGCCTCCGCACCTCGTCGGCGACGACCGCGAAGCCACGTCCCGCGTCGCCGGCACGGGCGGCCTCGATGGCCGCATTGAGCGCAAGCAGGTTGGTCTGGTCGGCAATCTCCCGCATCAAGAGCAGGATCGCCTTGATCTCGTCCACCCTCCCCGTAAGCGCCTGGGTCCGCTCGCCCGACGCGGCGAAGTCGGCCTGGGCCTGCTCGAGGTTGGAGCGCGTCTCGTCGGCCTGCTCGGCGACGAGGTCGATGGTCGACGCGATCGAGGTCGAGGTGCGGGCCAGCTCTTCCATGCTGGCCGAGGTCTGGGTCGCGGCGGCGGTCTGCTCCTGGGTGGTGGCGGCCAGCTCGCGGGCCGCGTCGCCCAGCTCGATCATCATCGCATCGAGCCGGGAGACCATCGCATTGAAGGCGGTGCCGAGAGCATGCACCTCCCTCGTTCCGGTCGGTACCACCCGGAGGGAGAGGTCGCCCCGAGCGACCGATGTCGCGGCGCGCGCCAGCGCGGAGATTGGACGGGTCTCGCTGCGAGCGAAGATATACGCAAAGCCGGCGACGACGAGGATGCCGAGCACGATGAGCAAAGCCGCGATCCGGACCTGCTCGCCGACGGCGGCCAGTGCCGGCCCGGCCGCCAGGGCGGAGACGACACTCCAGCCAAGGGCCGGAACCGGCGCATATCCGGCGAGCACGTCGTCGTTCTCATAATCAACCTCCCGGACGGTCCCGCTCCGCCCGGCATTCGCGGCTGAGGCGGCCGCGCTCTCATCGCGGATCCGCAGAGTCCCCTTGGCCTGCATGACCGTGGCGTCGGTCAGGCCGAGCCACTCCGAGTTGTAGAGGAGAAGCCGTTGCGAATCGACCATGTAGACCTCGGTGAGGGCACCCGAGGTGCCGTTGGCGAACTGCCCGAGAAGGTCGCCAAGCGACGATATCCGCAGGCTGCCCACGACCACGCCCTGTGACGTGCCATCACTGCCGACAATCGGCCAGGTCATGATCCACTGCAGCCCGGTGGCTGTCTTCTGAATGCTCTGCTGGGTCGGCTTGAGCAGGCTCGCAGCGAACCAGGGTGCGGTCGGCGCGCCCAGGTCCCCGATCCCGTTGGTCGTCGCCGTCACCACGCCCTTGGCGTCGACCAGCTCGATCACCGTGAAGGTCGGGTAGACCGGCCCGAGGCCCTGGATGGAAGCGGCGATGGTGGGAGCGTCGACGGTGTCGGCAACGATCCGGGCGAGCTGGGCCAGGTCGCGCTGCCGCTCCGTGTACCAGTTCGAGACGCTAAGGGCCGCGTTGCTGGCATTGTCGGCGGTCATGGTCGAAGCGGCGGCGGCGATCCGCTGCGACGACAGGTAGGTGAGGCCGATGCTGAGGCCGAGCATCACGGGGATGCTGACCGCCAGGCTTCCGGCGAGCAGCCGCAGGAAGAAGGGATGCTGCTCGCCCAGGACGGCGCGGCGCCGCTTCGGGGTGGGCGCAGGCTCATCCACCGGCTCGACCGGGAGGGCGAGCGGCAGCGGCTTGGCCTCTATCAAATCACACGAACAGTCACCGGAGTATAGGGCGATTCTTTTGCGATTGCTCTTGCGTTACGTCCTCAGACCGGCGCCAAGCTAATGTCGGGCCGTGTTCGCGGGGACCTCGCCGGGCAGCCTTCCCGGGCAGCTGACGAGCTTCGTCGGCCGCTCGCGCGACCTGGCTGAAGGTGCTGCCTTGCTCGCCCGGGCCCGGCTCCTGACGATCACGGGCGCCGGGGGATCGGGCAAGACGCGGCTGGCGGTTCAGTTGGCGGCCGAGTCCGCGCCGGCACATCCCGGCGGAGCCTGGTTCTGCGACCTGGCCGCGGTCGCTGACGCGACCGGCATCGTTGAAGCCGCGGCGCGCGCCCTCGGTCTGCCGCCGGAGGCGGGCGGCGACCCCTCCGGGGCGCTGGCGCGGGAGTTGCGTGGAAAGCGAGCCCTTCTCCTGGTCGACAACTGCGAGCACGTCCTGGCGGGCGCGGCGAGCCTCGTCGAAGGGCTCCTGCTGGCCTGTCCGGATCTCCGCCTGCTGGCGACCAGCCAGGAGCCGCTCGGCGTCCCCGGGGAGGTCCTGCTGCGGCTCGGCGCGCTTGCCGACGAGGAAGCGCTGGCGCTCTTCGCGGAGCGGGTGCGCCAGGCCCTCCCACGCTTCGCGCTGGAGGGCAACGCCCGGGCGCAGGCACTGGAGATCTGCCGGCGCCTGGATGGGATACCGCTGGCGCTCGAGCTCGCCGCAGCGCGCGCCCGGACAGTGCCTTTGGCGAACCTCGTCGCGGAGCTCGATGATCGGTTCGGGATCCTCGTCGGCAACGCCCGCTCCGCCCCCACCCGCCAGCAGACGCTGGAGGCCGCCGTCGCCTGGACCTACTCGCTTATCCCTCCCCTCGAGCGGTCGGCGATGCAGCGGCTTTCCGTGCTTCCCGGACCCTTTACGCTGGCGACGGCCCGCGAGGTGGCGGCCGGGGACGACCTCGGACCGGGTTCGGTCGCGGGTGCGGTCGCCGGCCTGGTCGATCGAAGCGTGCTGGAGCTCGACTCCGAAGCCGGGCGCTATCGGATGCTGGAGACCCTCCGCGCCTTCGCGTTTGAGCGGCTGGAGGAGGCGGGCGAATCGGCGGCCGTGCTTGGGCGGGCGGCCCGACACGCGGCCGCCAGCGACGCCAACCGAACCGGGCTGGCCTTGGCGCGACGGGCGTTGGCCCGGCTGGCGGAAGGCGACCCGGAGCGCCTCGAGATGCTCGACCTGCTGGCCGGCCAGGCGGAGCGAGTCGGCGACTATGCGGCCGGGACCGGGGCGCTCGAGGAGATGCGAGCCGCACTCGCGGCAACCGAGGACCTGTCCCGGCTGGCGAACGTCGAGATGCGAATCAGCAGCTCACTGCCACTCGACACCGGCGAGCTGGACCGCGCCGCCGAAGCCGCCAATCGAGCGCGGGAGATCTACCGGCAGCTCGGCGACGACCAGGCGGTCCTCCAGGTCGACAACGAGCTCGCCTGGGTCGCCGGCCTGGGTGGCGACCTCGCCGGCCAGGTCCGGCTTGCAGGCGTTGTCGTCGAGCGAGCTGCCGCAGTGGCCTCGAACGGGCCGGCGCACCTCCATTCCCTCGGCTGCCTCGGCTGCGGGCTCCTGTTCGTGGGCAGGTTTGCCGAGGCCGACGCCGCTCTTCGACACGCCCTCCGGATCGCCACCTCGCAGGACGACCTCTACCAGGTCGGCTGGCTCACGGGGATACTCGCCCTGGAGCTCGCCCTGACCGCCGGTCCGCCCGCCGGCGAGCAGTTGCTGGCCGAGGTCAGGCCGCGTGTGGCGGAGCACCTCGACCCGGTAGTCGTCGAGAGCTCCCTCCTGATAAAGATCCTGGCGGGCAACCATCGCGCTGCCCTCGACGAGTTCGATGCGGAGAGCGCGACCATCGCCTCGTTCGCCTTCCGGGGCGCCTGGATCTTTGCGCTGGCAGCCGGTGCGGCCGGGGAGGTCGGCGAGATCGGCACGGCCGAAGCGCTGCAGTCCCGGGCGAGAGCCCTCTGGGCGGGCCGGGACGTCTACTACCAATCGCGGGCGGCGCACTGGCTGGAGGGGACCATCGCCTGGAACCGGGGCGACCTCGGCCTTGCCATCGAGGAGGCGCGAAAAGGCGCCGAAGAGCTGCTCGCGATGGACGCGTTGCCGATCGCCGCGCTGGCCCTGCGCGACCTCGCCGACATGCTGACCGAGGCAGGCCGCGAAGAGGAGGCGGCAGAGGCCGAGGCGAGCCTAGCCGCCGCCGTGCGCGGCGTGGACAGTCCATTTCTCCACTCCCTCGCCGAGTTCGCCGCGCCCACCACCGGCGAACTGTTGGGGAAGCTCGGCTACCGCGTCCTCCACGCCCGTTCGCTGGCTGCCTCGGGACGCACCGCGGAAGCCGCCGCCTCCCTGGAAAAGCTGGGCGCGCTGCGCCAACGCGACCGCCTCCTGGCCGGCCTCGCCCGCTCCGGCCAAGCGCCTCCCTCCCCGGTTGCGATGGCGCTGCGGCGCTGCCTGCTCTTCGACTCGGTCGCAGCCGCGGACCTCGAGCTGCTGGCGGGCGCGGCGGCACGCGGCACCTACCGGGCGGGAGAGGAGGTCCAACGCCGGCACGAGACCGCCCGGGAGGTGGGCGTCGTCGAAGCCGGAGCCGTTCGCCTGGCTCTCCCGACGCCGGACGGCCCGCGGCTGCTGGGCGATATCAGGCCGGGCGAGCTGCTCGGCGAGCGAGCCGTGATCGGGGGCGAGAGGCACGCCCTCGACGGCGTCGCCACCGAGGCGACATCGGTGGTCTGGCTGCCGGTGCCGGCGCTGCTCGGCTTCATCCGCTCCCGACCTGCCCTGGCCGAACGGCTGCTGGTGCTGCTCTCCCAACGGTTGCGCCAGGAGGCCGCGGTCACCGGGGACCCGGAGCCGGCCGAGGTAGCCGCACGCGTGCTCGGCCGGCTCCCAGGGGTGCCCGGCGATGAGGCGGGTGCGCCGGCGTTCGAGATCCTCCCGGTGCGACTGGTGGAGGGATTGATCCACCTCCTGCGCCCGACCGGTTCGAGCTCCTGGCTGGTCGATGCCGCGCCCGGTCGTTCCGCGGGCGAGCTGGTCGGCGCGTCGCTCGCCGCCGTTGGACTGGACGCGGCGATCGTCCACTCCACCTCCTGGCGCCAGGTTGGCGGGCGGCTGGTGCTCACCTACCTGGCGGTGCTCTCAGAGCGGGCCGCGGCGCCCGGTTTCGAGGATTCGGTCATCGGTCGGACTGACCTGGCGCGGGGCGGGACCCACGGCGCGCCGGCCGCGATCGACGTGACGCAGGTCGTGGAGCACGGGCTGCGTCATCTCTCCTGGCTGAGCCGGGACGACCCGGTGCTCGGCCCTGCGCTCGGCAGCGAGTGGCTGGCGAAGGTGGCGGAGTATCAGCCGGAGCCCTTCCGGGTTCTCTGAACAGAGACATCCTCCAGTGGGAGCCGGACGCGAGGTCCGGCTCCCATGAGGAGGAGTTGGAAGGCTTCTAGGTTGCGGCGTTGACGAAGACGTTCGTGTACGTCTTGGCGAGGTCGATCGTCTTGCCCTTCATCGACTTGATGTAGTTGGCCTCGATGTCGGCTACGACCTGGGGACCTGAGGAGGGCATCTTGCCGTCCGGGCTGAAGGTGCTCTTCTGGGCGGCGAGCGCGTCGACGTAGAGCTGCTTGTCGCCGGCATAGTAGTCGGCGGGCATCTTGTCGGCGATCTCCTGGGCGCTGTGCCCGGCGATCCACTTCAGCGTCTTGACGTAGGCGTTGACGATGCGCTGGACGATCGGCTTGTGCGCGTTCACGTAGTCGGTCGCCATCCAGATGCTGATGAAGGGATAGTCGCCGCCAAGCGCCGCGCGCGTCGATTCAGGAGTCCGGAGGTCGACCAGCGGCTTGCCCACGCCTGACTTGATCAGGCGCGAGATGGTCGGCTCGGTCGTCATGCCGGCGTCGATCTTGCCGTTCTGCATCGCCGCGATGAAGGTGTCGCCGGCGCCGACGCCGACGAAGTTGGCCTGATCGCCAGGGATCCCTGCCTTACCCAGCAGGGCGAGGGTCAGGGTGTGGGTGCCGGAGCCGAGCTCGGTCACGCCGAGGGTCTTGCCCTTGAGGTCGGCCGCGGTCTTGATCGTGCCGGCCTTCTTGGCATCGACCATCTCCGCTTCGCCGGGCGCGATCTGGAGCTGGACGACGGTCTCCATGAACTTGCCCTGGGCCTGCACCTCGAGAGCGTGGTTGTAGGAGCCCGAGCCCGCGTCAACGGCGCCGGCGAGGACCATCGTCTCGCTGCCTACGCCCGACTGCTCGTCGACCAGCGTCACGTCGAGGTTCTGGTCCTTGAAGTAGCCCAACCGCTGAGCCAGCATGTTGGGAAGGTAGATCTGCTTGCTCAGACCGCCGACCATTATCTTCACCGGGTAGGGGGTCGTGGTGCTGGTCTGGCTCGGGGTGTTGCTGCCGCCGCAGGCGCTGATCGCCATCAGCGCGGCCGCAGCGAGACCTACGGGTTTACGCCATCTGTCCATGTTCAGTTTCCGTCTCCTCCTCAAATGGTCACTTCGGTGACCGCGTTTGGCCGCCATTTGA
>JALZAP010000079.1 GCA_030948245.1 Candidatus Dormiibacterota bacterium
CGACACCGCCGGCATCCGCCGCCGCGCCGCCGCCCGCGACCGGCTCGAGCGATTCAGCCTGCTGCGCGGGATCAAGGCGATGGAGCGGGCTGACGCGGTCCTCCTCGTGATGGAGGCGCCGACCGGCATCCTCACCCAGGACCAGCATGTCGCCAGCTACGCGTTGGAGGCGGGGAAGGGACTCGTCTTGGTCATCAACAAGGTCGACCTCGTCGAGGGCGAGGAGAAGACCGCGGCGGCCTGGAAGGCCCGGATCGCGAGGGCTTTCAAGTTCGTCCCTCATGCCCCGCTGGTCCTGATCTCGGCCAAGACCGGCACCGGCGTTCGCAAGGTGCTCCCAGCCGCCCTTGAAGTGGTCGGCCGGCGGCGAACGCGGATCCCCACCAACGAGCTGAACAAGGTCCTCCGGGAGGCCATGGCGGAACGGCCGCCACCCAGCTTCAAGGGCAAGCGGCTGCAGCTGAACTTCGCGACCCAGGCCGAGTCGGACACCCCCACAGTGGTGCTCTTCGTCAACGACGTGGGCCTCCTCCACTTCTCCTACCGGCGCTACCTGGAGAACAAGCTCCGGGAGCGCTTCGGATTCCAGGGCAACCCCCTGCGGATCGTCCTCCGGCAGGAGAAGAAGTGACGGCGACCGTCCTCTTAGCGGTCGCCGGCTACCTGGTCGGAGCGGTACCGACCGGCCTCGTGTTCGGGAAGTTCGCCGGCGTCGACCCGCGTCTGGTGGGCAGCGGCCGGGTGGGCGCGACCAACACCTACCGTGCCCTGGGCCTGCCGGCCTCGATCGCGGTGGCGGTCATCGACGCCTTGAAGGGCGCCCTGATGGCTTATCTGGGTCTCCGCTACGCGGCGGGGGAGTGGGGTCTCGCGGCGGTGGTGTTGGCGACCGTCCTGGGCCAGGTGTACTCGGTCTTCCTGCTGGCGCAGGGGGGGCGGGGCGTGGCGACCACCGCCGGCGCGTCGCTGGTGCTCTGGCCGCTGGCGCTGCTCCCTGTGGTCGCCATCGGCCTGGTCACCGGTTGGCGGACGCGGATCGTTTCGACGGGCTCGCTGGTGGCCGCCATCGCGCTGCCCGTCTTCGTCTACCTGCTGACCCTGGACATCCCCCGCTCGGGGCTTGCCCTGGCCCTCGGCGCCCTCCTTTGGGTCAGTCACCGCGACAACCTGGCACGGCTGCGGGCGGGCAGTGAGCCGCCGCTTGGAAGTGGCTCAGCCTCGGGTGGTCAGTCCGACCCGGAACGAGGCCTAGGCTCTTAACGGAGTGGCAATCTATACCATCCGGGTCCAGCGCGGCGGACCCTGGGATTGGTCGCTGGACATGCGTAAGCAGGCCGGCTGGGATGAGCACGCGCGCTTCATGGACAGCCTCGTCGACGACGGCTTCACCCTGCTCTGCGGCCCGCTCGAGGGCGAGCGCGAGGTGCTCTGGATTGTCGAGGCGGATTCCGAGGCCGCCGTTTGCGAACGGCTGGGGGAGGATCCGTGGGCGAAGAACGGAATGCTTCGCCCCACCAGTGTGGAGCGCTGGACCATCGTGCTCGACGGCCGCGCCTTCACCCGGGAAAACTCTCCGGGCTGATCGGGCGCGGCGGTCAGCCAAATGCCGCCGGCTTCCTGGCCGCCTCCTCGCGGACCGCGTTTACATTTACTTCGCAAAAAAGATCGCTTCAGCTTCACAAAAAGGTGATGACTTACGCCGCATGAGCAGTGAGAAGGTCCTCGTCGTCGACGACGAGCCGCACATCCTCGAGCTGGCCCGGATCTACCTCACCCGGGAGGGCTACCAGGTCGAGTCGGTCGCCGACGGCGCTCAGGCCGTCGCGCGCTTCGGGCAGCTGAGGCCCGACCTCGTCGTCCTCGACATAATGCTGCCGGGCGTGGACGGACTGACCATCTGCAGGGAGATCCGCAAGCAGAGCCAGGTGCCGATAATCATGCTGACCGCGCGCGACGAGATCACCGACAAGGTCGTCGGGCTCGAGCTCGGCGCCGACGACTACCTGACCAAGCCCTTCCATCCCCAGGAGCTGGTCGCACGCGCCAAGGCGCTGCTCCGCCGGACCCGCCAGGAGCCTGACCAGACCGAGGTCATCCGGGCCGGCCGGCTGGAGATCGACCTCGGGCGGCATGAGGTGCGCCACGGCGAGAGCCGCATCCAGCTCCGCCCCAAGGAGTTCGACCTGCTGGCCCTGCTCGCCCGGCATCCCGGTCGTGTGTATCAGCGGACCGAGCTGCTCGACCTGGTCTGGGGCTACGACTTTCCGGGCTACACGCGGACGGTCGACGTGCACGTCCAGCAGGTGCGCGAGAAGCTCTCGGCCGCCGGCGTCAGCGACCCGTCGATCGACACGGTATGGGGCGTCGGCTACCGGCTGGAGTTGAAAGCCGCTTGAGCCTGCGGAACCGGCTGCTCCTCGCCGCAGCCGGCATCGTCGGCGTGAGCCTGCTGACCAGCGGAATCCTCTCCCTCTTCCTCGTCCGCTCGCTGGAGTTCGACAACGCCCAGATCGACCTCGACCGGAAGGCAATCGCAGCCCAGCGGGAGGTTGTCCACGCCGAGTGCGCGACGCCGCCCGCGGTTCAGACGGCGGCCTGCCCGGGCGGCCGGATCGCCACCGGGACAGTCTTCGAGCAGCGCGTGAACGGGCTCGTCCCCAGCGTCGCCGATCGCCTCCTGTTGCTCACGCCCCAGAACGCCGTCATCTACGACACCCAGAACGAGGACGCCTACGGCACCCAGATGCAGCTGGTGCGGACGCGCCAGCTCGACCAGTCCACCGCGTTCGAAGGCACCGTCCAGCTCGGTGGGCAGCCGTTCATAGCGTCCGCCGTCGGGCTGGGAACACGCCGCAACCCGCTCGGTGCCAACAAGCTGGTGCTGATCCAGTCGACGGCGTCGATAAATGCTCTCGCCGTCCAGTCGCTGCTGCCGCCCTTCATCGAAGCCGGCCTGCTCGCCCTCGCCGTCGCGATCGGCCTGGCCCTGATCCTGAGCCGCGCCTTCGCCCGCCCCCTCTCCGAGCTGGCGGACGCGGCCGAGGACATCGCCGCCGGCAACTATTCTCGCCGCGTGGGCGTCACCAGCGCCGACGAGATCGGCGTGGTCGGGAGGTCGTTCAACCGGATGGGGGAGGCGGTCGAGCGAGCTCGCACCCTGCAGCGGGACTTCCTCGCCAACGTCTCCCACGAGCTGAAGACGCCGCTGACCAGCCTGATCGGCTTCAGCCAGGCGCTGGTCGACGGCAGCATCGAGAAACCCGCCGAGCGCAAGCGCGCCGCCGAGATCATCCACGAGGAGGCCGAGCGGGTGCTCCGGATGGCGCAGGAGCTGCTCGAGCTGGCACGGGTCGAGTCGGGACAGCTGCCCCTCCACCCGATCGAGGTCGACCTCCGCGCCCTGCTCGAGCAGGAGCTCGAGATCGTCCGCCCCCGCGCCGCTGAGCGCGGCCTCGAGATCCACCTCCAGGTTCCAGCCGACCTCCGGCCGGTGCGGGCGGACGTCGAGCGCCTGCACCAGGTGGTGGCGAACCTGCTCGACAACGCGGTCAAGTACGCGACGCCGGGCGACCCGGTGATCCTCGCGGTCGAGAACGGGGTCCAGAACGTCGAGGTCACCGTCTCCAACGGGATCGGCAGCAACCCGCCCGACACCGAGCGCATCTTCGACCGCTTCTACCGGGGCGATCCCTCGCGGCCCTCGGCCGGCGGCGTCGGCTTGGGTCTGTCGATCAGCCGCGAGCTGGCGGCGGCTCTCGGCGGCCGGCTCTGGGCGGAGCTGGAAGGTCGCCGGCTGCGCCTCCGGCTGACCCTGCCTGCCCAAGCTGAGCCGCTGGCGCTGCCCTTCGCCTGAACTAGTCGGTCACGAACGCCTGCGCGCCGCCCATCTGTAGCCAGACGTGGGCCTGTACGTTAGCCAGGATCTGCTTCAGATGAGCGCGGTCGTGGTGGACCCACTCGTGGATGAGGTCGTTCACGGTCAGCCGGCCGACGCGCTCGTGGATGCCGGCCCGATCGAGGTCCCAGGGCTGCAGGCCCGCCACCAGCTCGATGCTCCGCGCCCGCTGCCGGCGGAACTCGGCCAGCATGTGCTCCAGGTTCAGGCGACAGGCCAGCTCAGCGCTTCCGGTAGCCTTCAGCTGCGGCTCGTCTGCGGAGAGGATGTTGATAATCCGGCCGGCGAAACCGAAAGCCTCGGAGAGTGTGAGATGGGCGAGCACCTCCTTGACGCACCACTCGCCCTCGGCCGGGTGCCAGGACGCCAGCTCGTCGGTCATCGTGCCCAGCTCGGCTTCGATCGCCGTCCCCGCGGCGTCGATCCGTGCGGCGACCTCCTTCGGAGTCACCCCTGCTCGGGCGGAAGGACGAGGCTGACCGGGTTCTCGAGCAGCCTCTTCACCTCGGCCAGGAACTGCGCGCCGTCGGCGCCGTAGAGGACGCGGTGGTCGACCGAGAGGGTCATCCTCATCGTTTTGCCGGGCACTACCTGGCCGTTGTCGACCACCGGGCGATCGGTCACCGCGCCGACGGCGAGGATGGCCGCCTCCGGGACGTTGACGACCGCCGCAAACTCGGTGATCCCGAACATCCCCAGGTTGGAGATGCTGAAGGTGCCGCCCTCCAGGTCCTGGGGCGAGGGCTTGCCCGCTCGCGCCCGCTCGATGAGCTGGCGCGACTCGATCGAGATCTGGACCAGGTCCTTCTCGTCGACGTCCTTCAGGACCGGGACGACCAGCCCCTTCGGCTGGGCGACCGCGAAGCCGATGTTGATCCGGCGCTTGACCTCGATGTGGTCGCCGCCCCATGACGAGTTAACTCCCGGGAAGCGGACCAGGGCGAGCGCGCTGGCGCGCATGACGAGGTCGGAGATGGTCAGCTTCTCGGCGCCGGTGACGGTCTCCCGGATCTGCTTCTGGATCCGCAGTGCCTCGTCCATCCGCGCCTCGGTGCTCAGGTAGAAATGGGGGACGGTCGTCTTCGACTCGACCATCCGGCGGGCGACGATCGTCTGCATCCGGGTGAGCTCTTCGTGCTCGACGTCCGGTCCGGTACGGGGTGAAACGCGCTGCGGCTGGGCGGCGCGCCCGGCGGAGCCGCCCTGCTTTGCGGCGGCGAGCACGTCCTCCTTGATAATCCGGCCCTCCGGCCCGCTCCCCTTCAGCTGAGCGAGGTTTACGCCCATCTCCGCCGCCAGCCGTGCGGCGATCGGCGACGCCTTGATCCGCCCGCCATCGCCGCTCTCGGCGGCGGCAGCCGGCTGGGCGCCGACTTTCTCGGCCGGCTCCTGGGCTGGTCCCTCGACCTCGCCCTCAGCAGCGGGGGCCACAGTCGCCTCCCCTTCGTCTTGCTCGTCCTCCGGCTCAGCCTTCGGCGCCGCTTTGGCCTTGCCTTCCGGCTTGGCGTCGGCGTCGGCCTCGAGTTCGGCTTCGGCGTCGGTGTCGGCGTCGGCCTTGGGCGACTCCTCCGCCTTCTCCTCCGCCTTGGGCTTCGCCTCGGCTTTTGCCGGTGCGTCGCCTTCCTTGCCGATATTCGCGATCAGGTCGCCGACCGGGACCGCTTTGCCGGCGTCGACGACGATGCTGAGCACGCCTTCCGCGTCCGCCTCGAGCTCGAAGCTGGCCTTGTCGGACTCCACCTCAGCCAGCACGTCGCCCTTCTTGACCGGGTCACCGCTCTTCTTCTTCCACTCGATGACGGTGCCCTCCTCCATGGTGTCTGAGAGCTTCGGCATGTTGACCTCGGACATATCAGCTCTTTCCCTTGCCCACCATCTCGAGGGCTTTGCGGATGATGTCGTCGCTGGACGGGATCGCGAGCTTCTCGAGCTGCTGGTTGTAAGGCATCGGGACCTCGGCTCCGCCGATCCGCTCGATCGGCCCGTCGAGGTAGTCGAAGGCACGCAGCTGGATGCCGGCCACGATCTCTGCCGATACGCCGTAGGTGGGCCAGCCCTCCTCGACGACGAGCAGCCGGTTGGTCTTCTTCACCGAGTCGACGATCGGCTGCCAGTCGATGGGGCGGATCGAGCGGAGGTCGATCACCTCGACGTCGACGTCCTCCTCCTCCAGCTTCTGTGCGGCGAGCTGGGCGAGGACCGCCTGGCGGGAGACGCCGACGATGGTCAGGTCCTTGCCCTCTCGCCGCAGCGCCGCCTTGCCGATCGGCGTGAGGTATTCCTTGTCGGGGACCTCGCCCTTCATGTTGTAGAGGCTCATCGACTCCAGGAACATCACCGGGTTGGGTGTCCGGATCGCCGATTTCAGGAGCCCCTTGGCGTCCTCGGGAGAGGTCGGCGCAAGCACCAGCAGTCCGGGGATCATGCCGTACAGCGCCTCGAAACTGTGGGAGTGCTGCGCGGAGAGCTGGTGGCCCGCGCCGCCGGGCATCCGGATAACCAGCGGCACCTGCGCCTGGCCGCCGAACATGTAGCGGATCTTCGCCGCGCTCTGCACGATCTGGTCGAAGGCGACCAGCGAGAAGTTGACCGTCATCATCTCCACCACCGGCCGGAGCCCGAGCATCGCCGAGCCGATGGCGCAGCCGACGATCACCTCTTCCGCGATCGGGGTGTCGACGACGCGCATCTCGCCGTACTTGTCGAGCAACCCGTCGGTGACGCGGTAGGCGCCGCCGAAGCGGCCGATGTCCTCGCCCATCAGGTAAACCTTGTCGTCGCGGTCCATCTCTTCGATGAGCGCGTCGTGGAGCGCGGTCCGGTAGAGCATCTCAGCCACGTCCTCCGACCTCCCACTCGCCCGCGTAGACGTACTTGTAGAGATCCTTCAGGTCAGGGTTGGGACTCTTGTCGGCGTAGTCGATGACCTCCTGGACCTCGGTTTCGACCTCGTCCTTGATCTTCTTGAAATCGTCCTCCGTGGCGAGCTTGGCCGTGACCAGCTCGTGCTCGAAGAAGGTCAGCGGGTCGGACTTCAGGTGCTCCTTCTTCTCCTTCTCGTCGCGGTACTTGTCGGGGTCGACGACGGAGTGGCCCTTGAACCGGTAGGTGACCGCCTCGATGAAGCGCGGCTTCGAATCCTTGCGCGTCTTCTCGACGATCTCGCCGGTCTTGTGGAGCACGTCGAGGACGTTCATCCCGTCGACCTGGATCGCCTCCATGTCGTAGGCACAGGCCTTGCGGTACATGTCCGGAACGGCCGACGCGTGCTCGACCGAGGTGCCCATGCCCCACTTGTTGTTGACGCAGAACCACACGACCGGGAGGTCGAAGACAGCGGCAAAGTTGAGCGACTCGTGGAAGGCGCCGATGTTGGTCGCGCCATCGCCGAACATGCAGAAGACGACG
>JALZAP010000080.1 GCA_030948245.1 Candidatus Dormiibacterota bacterium
AAGGTAGATCTGCTTGCTCAGACCGCCGACCATTATCTTCACCGGGTAGGGGGTCGTGGTGCTGGTCTGGCTCGGGGTGTTGCTGCCGCCGCAGGCGGTGATCGCCAGCAGCGCGGCCGCGCCGATCCCCAGGGGTTTCTGCCATCTGTGCATGCTCAGTTCCGTTTCCTCCTTAAATGGTCACTTCGGTGACCGCGCTTGGCCGCCATTTGACAAGCCGGTTCTCGATCGCCGTGACGATTGATTCCGCGACCAGCGCGACGGTGGCCAGGATCACGATGGCCGCGAAGACACCATTGGCGTTGAAGGTGTTCTGGGCGACGACGATCATCAGGCCGACGCCCTTGATCGCCCCCAGGTACTCGCCGACGACGGCGCCGACGAGGGCGAACCCGAAGCTGACGTGCAGGCTCGCCATGATCCAGCTCAGCGCCGAGGGAATGATCACCTCGGTCGTCAGCCGGCGGTCGTTGGCGCCGAGGATGCGGGCGTTGGCGAGGAGGTTCTTGTCGACCTCGCGGACGCCCTGAAACGCGTTAAAGAAGACCACGAAGAAGACCAGCACGACCGCCAGCGCGACCTTGGACTGCATACCGAGGCCGAAGGCGAGTACGAAGATCGAGCCGAGGACGACGCGAGGGATCGCATTGGCGGCCTTGATGTAGGGCGACATGATGTCGGCCAGGAAGCGGTTGCGGCCGAGCAGGATGCCGAAGACCACTCCCAGCACGACGCCGATCAGGAAGCCGAGGACGGTTTCCTCCATGGTGGCCGCGATCTGCTCCCAGAGCGGACCCTGGGACGTCCCCTCCGTGATCCAGATCCAGATCTGGTTCGCGATCCCCGACGGCTTGCCCCAGAAGAAGGGGTCGACGATCTTCACCCGCGTGGCGAGCTCCCAGAAACCGACCAGGACCACCGCCAGCGCCACCCGAAGGAACTGGACCTGCAGCTGCCGCCGCCTCCGCCGAGCGACGGCGCTGGGAAGCGGGACCGTTGCCGCCCGGTGCGTGTCGGGAAGCGGCTCAGCCAGCGCGCTTAGCTCGCTCATAGCTGACGAGCACCTCCTCGCGGAGATCGCTCCAGATCTCCTCGTAAATGTCCGAGAACTTGCGGTCGAAGCGGATCTCATTGACCTTCCGAGGCCGCGGCAGGTCGACCTCGTAGACGCCCTTGATGCTCCCCGGGCCCGCCGTCAACACGACAACCCGGTCGGACATCGCGATCGCTTCCTCGAGGTCGTGGGTGACGAAGACGACCGAGGCGCCGGTCGTCGACCAGAGGTCGAGCAGCTCGTCCTCCATCAGGCTCCGCGTCTGCACGTCGAGCGCGCTGAAGGGCTCGTCCATGAGCAGGATGCGGGGGCCGTTGATGAGGCTCTGCGCGAGCGCGACGCGCTTGCGCATCCCACCCGAGAGCTGGTGCGGATAACGGTCCTCGAAACCGGCGAGGCCGACCCGGGCAATCCACTCCCGGGCACGCTCGCGCGCTTCTTTGACGCTGACCCCGTGATAGCGCGGCCCGGCGGCGACGTTCTCGAGGACGCTCTTCCAGGGAAAGACTGCGTCGGTCTGGAAGACGTAGCCGATCCCGTCGGCGATACCGCTGACCGGCTTGCCGTACACCTCGACCTCGCCTTCGCTGGCCGGCTCGAGGCCAGAGATGAGGCCCAGCGTGGTCGACTTGCCGCAG
The DNA here is from genome assembly GCA_030948245.1 of Candidatus Dormiibacterota bacterium. GTDB lineage: Bacteria > Chloroflexota > Dormibacteria > Dormibacterales > Dormibacteraceae > UBA6019. Next base: position 1,693 of record JALZAP010000080.1, read on the forward strand.
CCGGTGGGACCGACGATCGCGCAGAACTCGCCCGGCCCGACCTCGAAGGTGAGGTCGTGGAGGGCTGTGTAGACGGTGCCGGCCGGGGTGAGAAAGCGCTTGGCCACACGACTGAGCCGGATGATTGGCTGCATTGGAGGACACTCTGGCCGCGGCGCTCGACGATGGGAAGCCTTGCGGTCTTAGAGTGCTTTTTGGTCGTTTTGGTAGCGGTCGCCCTGGCCGGGTCCGATTACGATCAGCGGAAGGGCCTGCTGAGTTGAAAACCCGTGTCCCTCTCGCCTACCAGATCCTCGCCTTCCAGGTGGGAATCATCATCCTCTCCGCCTTCGCCGGCACCTTCGCCGCGATCTGGCAGGCGCGGCAGGAGCTCGACCGGCAGTACGAGCAGCGTTCGCTCGCGATCGCCGAGTCGGTCGCCGCGACCAGCTCCATCCAGCAGGCGCTCCTCAGCGGTGACGTATCGGGGTCCATCCAGTTGTCAGCCGAGCATGTCCGCCAGGCGACCGGCGCGACCTACGTCGTGGTCACCGACCGGCAGGGGATCCGCTACTCCCATCCGAACCCGGCCCTGATCGGTCACCCGGTCGACGAGAACCCGGCGGTTGTGCTCTCCGGCCAGACCTGGACTGGTGTCCAGGCCGGGACCCTCTGCACATCGGCCCGCGGCAAGGCTCCCATCATCGCGGCCGGGTCGGTGATCGGGATGGTCTCGGTCGGCTTCTGCGAGAGCCGGCTCGACCAGCAGCTGCTGGCTCAGCTTCCCGGCTACGCCGGCATCGTCCTCCTCGCGCTGGTACTGGGCGCGGGCGGGTCGATGCTGCTCGCCTCGCGGCTGAAGCGGCAGACCTTCGGGCTCGAGCCGTACGAGATCGCCGGCCTCCTCGAAGAGCGGGAGGCGAGCCTGCAGGGGATCCACGAAGGCGCCATCGCAACCGACCGGGACGGCGTCATAACGCTCGCCAACGACGAGGCGCGTCGCCTGCTCGGGCTGCCAGTCATCGCCGTCGGTCGGAAGGTGTCCCAGGTTCTGCCGCCGGGACGTTTGTTGAAGTTCCTCACCGGCGGGCTGAACGACCAGGACGAGGTGCTCCTCGCTGGCGATCGCGTGCTCGTCGCCAGCCGGCGCGCGATCCGGGTCCGCGGCCAGGAGATCGGCCACGTCGCAACGCTGCGCGACAGCACCGAGCTTGCCGGGCTTTCCCGCGGGCTGGGCATCGACAGCCTCACCGACGCGCTGCGCGCCCAGGCGCACGAGTTCTCGAACCGGCTCCATACGATCGCCGGCCTGGTCGAGCTCGGCCGCGGAGAGGAGGCGATGAAGCTGATCGCCCAAACCTCCGGCGTCCACCAGGAGCTGAGCGAGGCGCTCCTCGACCGGCTCGGCGACCCCGTTCTGGGCGCGCTCCTGCTCGCCAAGGCCGCCACCGCGTCGGAGCGCGGCATCGAGCTGCGGGTCGCCGAGGACCTCGTGCTGACGACGGGGACGCTCGACCCGGAGGGACTGATCACCCTGCTCGGCAACCTGATCGACAACGGCCTCGACGCCGCCGCCGCAGGGGACCAGCGCTGGGTGGCGGTATCGGTGGGCCTGGAGGAGGGCGACCTCATTCTCCAGGTCCGGGATTCCGGTCCCGGCGTGGCCGACGGCCTCGCCGAGCAGATCTTCCAGGAAGGGTTCAGCACCAAGTCACGGTCAAGTCGGCGACGCGGCTTCGGTCTCGCGCTCGCGCTCCAGGTCGCCCGCCGCCATGGCGGCGACATCACGGTCAGCAACGATGGCGGCGCCGTCTTCACGGCCCGGATCCCCGCCCGGGTTGCGATCACGCCGTGATCCGGACGCTGGTCGTCGACGATGACTTCCGGGTCGCCGAGCTGCACCGAGAGTACGTCGAGCGGGTGAAGGGTTTCAGCCTGGTCGGAGAGGCGCACAGCGGTATGGAGGCGCTGGACAAGGTCAACCTTCTCCGACCAGACCTGATCCTGCTCGACCTTTACCTCCCCGACCTGTCCGGGCTCGAGGTTCTGCAGCGCCTCCGCGACGGAGACCAGCTCGACGTCGACGTGATAATGATCACGGCCGCCCGCGACGTCGACAGCCTCCGCTCGGCGATGCGCGGAGGCGTGGTGCACTACCTCATCAAGCCCTTCCGCTTCGCCGCGTTCGAGGAGAAGCTCACCACCTATGCCGCGGCCCGGGAGCGTATCGAGCGCCTCGCCCAAGCCGACCAGGGTGACGTCGACCGCATCTTCGGTGCGCTGCGGACCGCGAGCAACGAGCCGCTGCCGAAGGGCCTCTCCGACTCCACCTTGGACCTCATCCTGCAGGCTCTCCGCGGTTCAGCCTACGGCTTGGCCGCCACCACGGTCGCCGATGTCGCCGGCGTAAGCCGGGTCACCGCGCGCCGCTACCTCGACCATCTCTGCCGGCTCGGAAAGGCCGAGCTGACGCTGCGTTACGGCGGTCCCGGACGTCCCGAGCACCGCTACCGCCTGATCGCCGGCTGAAAGTCGAGATCGGACCAGTAGCCCGAAGCGCGGCAAGCGCCGAGCGTGCGCGTCACACGGTGACGCCGCCTGGTCCGCGAGCCAGGATCTGAGGCATGGACACAGTGCTTGCGGCCACCCGGACATTCCTGAACCAACTCATCGACTTCTGCCTCGGCACACGGCTGGCACCGCTCCGGTTACCTGCTAGCGACTCGCACCTCCACTGGGACCGTGTCGTCCGGGCCTGGCGCTAGCCCGCTTCGCACATCTAACTCGCCCCGACAAAGGTCCCGTCCGGGCTCGGCGAAGTCCCATCTGGAACAGGCCATTGGGCACGCGACCTGACGTCCCCTGGCCGATTCAATGGTCTGGAAATCATTTCCATCCCGATTGGACAGTCAAGGAGGGCACGAAAAGTGACCAAAGGATTGCGTTGGCGGTTTATCACTCTGATGGCGGGGCTGGTCATCATCCTGGGCGGGGCGTCCGCCTTCCTCATCAACGAAGGCACCTTCGTCAACACGACCATCCACGACCAGATGGTCGCGCAGAACATCTACTTCCCCCCAGCCTCGGCCCAGGTTGCGGGCGGCGCGCTCGATCCCGCCGAGTTTCCTGACCTCCAGCAGTACGCCGGCCAGCAGGTCGACAGCGGCGTCAAGGCGAAGGCATATGCCGAGGGCTTCCTCGGCAGGCACCTCGCCAAGGTCGCCAATGGCCTGACCTATGCGCAGATCGACACCAAGTCCGGTACCGCGGCTGAGAACGCCAAGGCCGCCGCTCAGAAGGCGACCCTGTTCCAGGGCGAAACCCTCAAGAACATGCTCCTGAACGCTTGGGGCTGGTCGATGCTCGCGACCTACACGACCTATGGCGGCTATGCCCTGCTGATCGCGGCGATCGGTGTCCTGGGAGCTCTCGTCTTCGAGATCTTCTTCGCCACCAAGCCGAAGGAGGTCGTCGTCTCGGCGGCCAAGCCCAGCGTCTCGCACGCCATCGCCTGACGCTTCTGTAAACAGCCTTACTCGAGACTCCGGCGGGCGTAACCGCCGGGGTCTTCACTTCGGAATCGCCAGCTTGATCTCGACCCGGGTCCCGTCGCCGCCGGACGTGATCGTCGCCGTCCCTCCGAGCCTGGCCGACCGATCGCGAAGGTTGCCAAGTCCCTGGCCCTCGGTCGGCACCCCGTCGTCGAAGCCGCTGCCGTCGTCCTCGATCACCAGCATGGCGGTACCGTCCTTGCGGAGCAGGCTGACCCGGCAGGTCGCTGCGCCGGAGTGGCGCGCCACATTGGAGAGCGATTCGCGGACCAGCTGGACGATGTCGCCGGCGAGCTCGGAGAGCGCCGCCGCGAGGGCGGCGTCGACCTCGACGGCGACGGTGATGCCGGACTGTTCCTCGGTATCGGCCGCGAGCAGGGCTATCGCCCGGCCCAGCTGTCGATCGGCGAGGATGCCGGGCCGGAGGCCGAAGATGTAGTTGCGGAGGTCGCCGATCGCCCCGTCCAGCTCGGTGACCGCCGCCTCGAGCCGCTCCCGCAGCTCGCCGGGACCCGCGATGATGGCGCTGGCCTGGAGGTTCATTCCCACCGCGAAGAGCGCCTGGATGACGCCGTCATGGAGCTCGCGGCCGATGCGCTCCCGGTCCTCGACGATGGCGAGCCGGCGCAGCTCGTCGCGGACCCGTGAATACTCGAGGGCGACGGCAGCCTGGTTGGCGAACAGCTCCACGACGCGTAGGTCGCCTTCGCCGAAGACGCCGCGGCTCTTCAGGTTGGCCACCATCAGGGCTCCGAAGACCGACCCGGCGACGTTGAGCGGGACCACGATGCAGGCTCCGTAGCCGACCTCCCTCGCGTTGTCCTGGGCTGATCGCTCATCGGCTGCGGCATCGGCGACCACGAGGCTCTCGCCGGACAGGAAGACCGCGCCTGCCAGCGACTGCCCCACCGCCATCCGGCGGTTGCGCAGCTGGTCCGCGGCGACACCGTCCGCCACTTCGATGACCAGCTCGGTGTGATCCCGGGTCGGGATCGCGATGGTCGCGAAGTCGGCTCCGATCAGCTCGTGCGCCAGGCGGGCGATGAGGACCAGCACCTCGTCCGGCGGGTCGCTGCGAAGGATGCGCTGGGAGATCTCGAGCAGGCCCGCGATGCGGCCCTGCGCTCGCGTCCGCTCGGTGGCCTCGCGGATCGCGGCCAGGACCTGCACCCGGCCGTCGGTCTCGACCGACCGCAGCGCGATGTCGACCGGTACCTCCACGTTCTGCTTGGTTCGAAGGCGGATGCGCAAAAGCGATCCCATCGAACGCGTCGGCAGTCCGGCCGAGATGTAGGACTCGCGGTGCGCGTGGTGCTGGGCGCGCTGGGCGTCGGGGACCAGCTCGTCGATCGTGCGTCCAACCAGCTCCGCGCTCGTATAGCCGGACAGCGCCCTCAGCTGCTCGTTGACGTAGGCGATCCGGCCGTCGAGGTCGACGATCACGATCCCGTCCGGAAGCGCGTCGAAGACCGATCTGCGGACCGAGTCCGAGGCCGGCTCCAGGAGAGCCATGAGCGTCGGAATCATAGCTACCGCCGCAAAAGGTCCCGAGGAAGCTGGGCCCTTCGGCCGCAGCGTCGCAGGAGCCTTGCGTGCAGACTGGTGCGGCGATGGCCCCCCAACCGATCCCCCACCGCCTCCGCGTGATGCTGGTAGACGACCACGAGGTCGTCCGCAACGGCGTCAAGTCGATGCTCCATGCCACCGAGGACATCTCCGTCGTGGCGGAGGCGTCGACGGTCGAGGAGGCGATCCGATATGCCACCGCCTCGAAGCCGGACGTTATCGTGATGGATGTTCGGCTCGCCGACGGCAGCGGCATCGTGGCGACCCGCGAGATCCGGGCCGAGCGGCCGCAGACCCAGGTCCTCATGCTGACGTCGTTCGCGGACGACCAGGCTCTCTTCGCCTCGATAATGGCCGGCGCCGCCGGCTACGTCCTCAAGCAGATCCGGAGCGGAGAGCTGCTCCAGGCGATCCGTGCCGTCGGCAACGGACAGAGCCTGCTCGATCCCGCCGTCACGC
>JALZAP010000081.1 GCA_030948245.1 Candidatus Dormiibacterota bacterium
GCGGTGGGCCTCCTCCTGCAGCGTTTCGGGCTCAATCTCCTCGGCCCCTGCGTGTTCGGTTTTGCGCTGTCCCTGGCCGCGGTCGGCCTGCTCCTCGAAGCGGGCTCAAGCGGTCGCGGGGTCAGTGACGACGTAGCCGGTTGAGCCGGCCCTTCGGCGCCGGCGTTGCGCAGGCGGCCGCGGCGTCTCGGATCCAACCGGTAACCGTCTCCGCCTCCGCGTGACTGGCAGTCTCGGTCATGTCGGCCAGGTTCAGGTAGCCGTTTGATCGCGAGCGCGGCAGTGCGTTGAGCTGCTGTTCGACACGTATGCTCAGCTGGCGCGCGGCACGGGATGGATCGCCGGCCAGCTGCTGCCTGAGTCGGAGCAGAACGCAGCGGACGTCGCCGAGGGCGAGGTGATCGTCGTCGTCGGGAAAGCGGACACCCCTGAGATGAAGCTGCTCGAAGGTGACCGATCGCAGCTGGGCCTGGCTGAAGTCGCAGTTCCGGACGCACTCGGCATCCGGTGGGCTCGCTCTCCGGGTCACGTCGTCGATGTGCCAGGACTGGGCGCGGAAGCGCACCTCCTTGACCAGCCCGGCGAAATGACAGCCATCGAACAGGGTGCGGTTGAAGTCGTCCTCGAGCAGCTCCGCCCCCGCGAACTCGCAGGCCACGAAGCCCGCGTCGTTGGCCTGTACGCCTCGCAACCGGGCGCCGGCAAAGTCGCAGGCCTGGAACCGGGTACCCGGCCCCACCATCGAGCCCGCCAGGTCGGCGCCGCGGAAGCTGCACCGGTCGAAGACCACATCGCGGGTTCGCAGGTCGGGCAGATGGGCTCTCTCGAAGCTGCAGTTGGCAAGCCTCGCGCCGGTAAACCGGATGTGGGGCAGAAACGTCTCGGCGAAGTCGACGGAGCGAATCCCGATGGCCTGCAGGTTGATGGTGTCGGAGACGCGTTCGAGTGCGACCAGGCCCATTCCCATCGACGACCAGCGCCGCAGCTCGGCCGGTTCTGAGACGACCAGGCCACGCAGGTCGACCCGCCCGTCGAACTCGGGAAAGCCGACCTCGACCGGCTGCCGTCCGGCCAACAGCGCCGCCATCGCGGCGGCCGCGCGGCGCCTTGCCTGGGGAGTCTCCCACCTTTGCCGGAGGGCAGCCTGGCTCAAGAGTCGCCGCCCCTCGACCGCGGATTCAGGTCCACGGGCGCCCATCTTGAGGCAATCGTTGGCCGGTCATCGATAGAAGAAGTCGAATCGACCGGAGTCCTGCGCGGCCGTCGTTCAAACTAGGACTTCATATGGCAACTGCAGTGAAAACGAAATGGGTTTACCTCTTCCGGGAGGGCTCGGGGGACCAGAAGGATCTGCTCGGCGGGAAGGGCGCAGGGGTCGCGGAGATGACGCGGGCCGGGATGCCGGTGCCGCCCGGCTTCACGATCACGACCGAGGCCTGCCGGCAGTACTACGCCGGCGGCCGCAAGTTCCCGGAAGGCCTCTGGGAGCAGGCACAGGATGCCCTCAAGGACGTCGAGAAGGCGACCGGCAAGGGTTTCGGTGACGCGAACAACCCGCTCCTCGTCAGCGTCCGCTCGGGTGCCAAGTTCTCGATGCCGGGGATGATGGACACCGTCCTCAACCTGGGGCTCAACCCCGACACGTTGGGAGGCCTGCAGCGGCTGACCGGTGACGAACGGTTCGCTCTCGACGCCTACCGCCGTTTCGTGCAGATGTTCGGGAAGATCGTCAAAGGCATCGACGGCGACCTCTTCGAGGAGGCCCTCAGCGGCGCCAAGAAGCTGGCCGGTGTGAAGACCGACCCCGAGCTCACCGCGCAGCACCTGCGCGAGGTCGTCGAGGTGTTCAAGGGCATCTACAGGAAGCACACGGGGGAGGCGTTCCCCGACGAGCCGATGGACCAGCTGCGAGCCGCGATCGAGGCAGTCTTCCGGTCCTGGAACACCGACCGCGCGGTTGCCTACCGGCGGGCAGAGAAGATCCCCGACGACCTCGGCACCGCCGTGAACGTCCAGACCATGGTCTTCGGCAACATGGGCGAAGGCTCCGGTACCGGCGTCGCCTTCACCCGCAACCCGATCAGCGGGTCGAAGGAGCTCTACGGCGACTACCTGGCCAACGCCCAGGGCGAGGACGTCGTGGCAGGGATCCGCGACACCGAGCCGATCGCCGCGCTCAAGAAGCGGATGCCCGACATCTACAAGCAGTTCACCGACTACGCGGAGAAGCTGGAGGCGCACTACAAGGACGTCCAGGACCTCGAGTTCACGATCGAGCGGGGCAAGCTTTACATGCTCCAGACCCGCAACGCCAAGCGGACCGGCGAGGCCGCCGTCCGGCTGGCGATCGCGATGGAGAAGGAGGGCGTGATCTCGAAGGAGCAGGCCGTGGCCCGCGTCGAGCCGCGCCAGCTCGAGCAGCTTCTCCATCCCCGGGTCGATCCCAACGCCAAAGAGAAGCCGATCGGAAAGGGCGTGCCGGCATCGCCTGGCGCGGCGACCGGCGCCGCTGTCTTCGACGCCGACACCGCCGAGGAGTGGGGGAAGGATGGCAGGGCGGTGATCCTGGTACGGGTCGAGACCAACCCCTCCGACGTGCACGGCATGATCGCCGCGAAGGGCATCCTCACCTCGACCGGCGGAACCGCCTCGCACGCCGCCCTCGTCGCCCGCGGTATGGGCCGGCCCTGCATCGTGGGCGCCAACGAGATCGAGGTGGACCTTCGCGCTCGCCAGTTCTCCTCCAACGGGACGACCATCAAGCAGGGCGACGAGATCACTGTCGACGGCACCACGGGCAACGTCTACCAGGGGAAGGTCACCACCATCGAGCCGAAGCCGTCGGCCGACTTCAAGACCCTCCTCGGCTGGGCCGACGGCATCCGCAGGCTCGAGGTGTGGGCCAACGGCGACTACCCGCGCGACGCCGAGAAGGCACGCGAGCTGGGCGCTCAGGGGATCGGTCTCTGCCGGACAGAGCACATGTTCATGGAGGAGGAGCGCCTCCCCATCGTCCAGTCGATGATCCTGGCCGAGTCGACCGAGGAGCGCGAAGAACACCTGGCGAAGCTGCTGCCCCTCCAGCGCTCGGACTTCGAGGGCATCCTCCGGGCCATGAAAGGCCTGCCGGTCGTCATCCGGCTGATCGATCCGCCCCTCCACGAGTTCCTGCCCAACCGCGAGGACCTCATCCGCCAGACGACCGAGCTGCGGATCACCAGGAAGAAGCCAAAGAAGCTGAAGCGGCTGGAGAAGCTGCTCGCGCGTGTGGAGCAGCTGTCAGAGCAGAACCCGATGCTGGGGCTTCGCGGCGTCCGGCTCTCGATCCTCTACCCGGAGATCACCCGGATGCAGGTGCGGGCGATCATGGAGGCCGCCTGTGACCTCAAGAAGCAGGGGGTGGACGCGCGGCCCGAGATCATGATCCCGCTGGTCGGCCACATCAACGAGCTGCGCTTCGTCAAGGCGGAGCTTGAGCCGGTGGCCAAGCAGGTCCAGAAGGAGAAGGACGTCAACGTCCACTACAAGTTCGGGACCATGATCGAGATTCCCCGCGCGGCGCTGACCGCCGGCGAGATCGCCAAGGACGCCGAGTTCTTCTCCTTCGGCACCAACGATCTGACGCAGACGACCTTCGGCTTCTCCCGCGACGACGCCGAAGGCAAGTTCATCGGCCGCTACCTCGAGCAGAAGATCCTGCCCCGCAACCCGTTCGAGACGATCGATTCGGGCGGCGTGGCGCGCCTGATGGGGCTTGCCGTCAAGGAGGGCCGCGAGACCCGTCCCAAGCTGGAGGTCGGGATCTGCGGCGAGCACGGCGGCGACCCGGACTCGATCAAGATCTGCCACGACCTGGGCCTCGACTACGTCTCCTGCAGCCCATACCGGGTGCCGGTGGCGCGCCTGGCGGCGGCTCAAGCGGCGATCGCGGAGGGCTCAACCTCGAGGTAACGCGCGCCTGTGGGATTCCTAATGGGAGTGCCGCTGCTCCAGGTCGCGGAGTTCGAGAAGCTTGGCGAGGTGGCGGGTCAGCAGCACGGGATCGTTGAGGACCGTCTTCAGGTTCTCCTGCTCGTGCTCGAACTGCGTCAGCCGTTCGCGGATGAGCCGGCGAAGCTCCACGACACCGAGATTGTCGAGATTATCGACATCGTCGACGATACCGGGCGAATACGAAGACCGGCCGGACATGACCTACGATCCTTCGGGGGCCTCGCTATCCGGTGGGTCTAACACCGGGGGTGGCGGGGCCCTCAACTTGAGTCTACGCCTCGCCCATGGCCCCGACACCATCTCCCGTAAGCCTGAACCGGCAATCGCCCGGCCCGATCGCTAGATTCCTTCGGAATGTCTGCCGTGGCCACTCAGGATGACGCCAAAGAGCAGATCCGCTCCCGAGCCGACCTCGTCGAGATCGTCCGCGAACACGTTCGGCTGCGGCAGATGGGGAACCAGTTCCTCGGTCTCTGCCCGTTCCACCAGGAAAACACCCCGAGCTTCCGGGTGACCCCCCAGAAGCAGACCTGGCACTGCTTCGGCTGCGGCCAGGGGGGCGACGTCTTCAAGTTCGTGGAGATGGCCGAGAAGACCGACTTCCGCGGCGCCCTCGAGATGCTCGCCGAGCGGACCGGGATCGAGCTGCGAAGCGCGGCGCCACAGGCTCGCGAGCGCTCTCAGCTGCGCAAGCGGATCATCGAGATGAACGGCTTCGCGGCCAAGTACTACCAGTACGTCCTAAACTCGACGCCCACGGGCGAGGTGGGTCGGGCGCTGCTCGAGAAGCGAGGGGTCTCCACCGAGACAGCCGAGAAGTTCGGCCTTGGTTTCGCTCCGGCCGGGGGGACGAGCCTCTTCCAGTTCCTCCAGAGCCGCGAGAAGTCGATCTCCGACGCGAATGCCGCCCGCCTGGTGCGGGACGGGCAGGACTTCTTCCGAAACCGCCTCATCGTGCCGATCCGCGACGAGCGCGGCCAGGTGGTCGCCTTCGTCGGCCGCACCGTCGCCGACGACCCACGAAAGTACGTCAACTCCCCTGAAACGCCGGCCTATTCGAAGGGCCGGGTGCTGTTCGCGCTCGACCTTGCCAAGGAGGGCATCGGCAGCAACGGCTTTGCCGTTCTCGTCGAGGGCCAGTTCGACGTCATCGTCGCCCACCAGTTCGGGGTGACCAACGCGATCGCGACCTCGGGCACGGCGCTCACCGAAGATCAGGTTCGCCTGCTCAAGCGTTTCACCGATGAAGTGGTCCTCGCCTTCGACGGAGATTCGGCCGGGAAGCAGGCGGCTTTCCGCGCCATCGAGCAGCACGCGGCCCTTGGGATCCACACCCGGGTCGTGAGCCTGGGGGACGCCAAGGACCCCGACGAGTTCCTTCGCGGAGGAGGCAACTGGGAGAAGGCGGTCAAAGAAGCTCCCCCGGAATGGGAGTTCTGGATCCGCGACTCGATCAGGGAGCTCAACCCGACCCGTCCCCGCGATCTCGAGATGGCGCTGGAACGTGTCTACGCCGTGCTCGGCAAGATCGCCGACCCGGCGGTCCGCGAGGCTTACCGCGTGAAGGCCGCTGAGTGGCTGGGCGTCGAGCCGAGGCTGATGAACCGGCCCGTCAAATCCGGCCGGAAAGCGCCGGAACGGGCTGCCGAGCCCGAAGAACAGCGTTTGCCGCGTCCGGTGCTCGGGAACAAGCTCAGTGTCGGACAGCACCTGCTAACCCTGATCGCGGTGCGTCCGGAGGCGCTTGAACGGATCCGCGCGCAGGTCAAGCCCGAGCACTTCGCCGAGGACGACCGGCGAACCTACCTTCGAATGTTGGAGACTTTCACCGGCGGCGGCCTGGATGAGCTCCAGGCATCGCTTGAAAAGTACGAAGAGCACGAACAGGAGCTCATCCGGAGAGCGTGGGCGAGCCCGCCCCCTCGGGTCGACGACGAGTACGTCGACGGGCTCGTCTGGAAGTTCCGGTTGGAGGCGCTCCAGCTCGAGCTCCGAGACGTCAGAAGGAAACTGGGGGAAGCGGAGCAACGCGGCGATCGCGATCAGGTCGCGCTGCTGGTAACAGAGGACCGCCGGCTCGTGATGGCGGTCCAGCAGCACAAGAGCCAGAAGGGGAGTTAATTCGGATTGGCGAAGACCGTCGAGAGGCCTGAGACAAAACTAGAAGACGAGCTCATACAGGTTGCCGAGCAGCTGATCGTCAAGGGCAAGGAGCAGGGCTACCTGACCCCCGACGATGTGATGGGGGCTTTTCCCGAGATGGAGGCGGAGCCCGAACAGGTCTTCCGCGTCTTCAACGCCTTCAAAGAGATCGGCATCGAGGTCACCGACGGCGACAAGGACTTCGAAGAGGTCGAGCAGATCGACGACGAGCTCCTCATCGACATTGAGATGATGGACTCGGTCTCGCTCGACGACCCGGTCCGGATGTATTTGAAAGAGATCGGGCGCGTATCCCTCCTCACCGCCGCCGACGAGGTCGAGCTGGCCAAGGCGATCGAGGCCGGCGGCGCCCACGACGCGCTCGGCCAGCTGACGATCCCCGAGAAGGACGCCTTTGGCCACCTCCGCCTTATCAACGAGACCTTCCCGGAGGCGGTCATCAAGCTGACCAAGGCCACCGAGGCCGACCGCCGGCGGTTGGGCGAGGCCCTGCTCGGTGAAGACCTCAAGGAGCTCGCCATCCTCCGCCGCGGAGCCGAGATCCACCAGGAGTACGGCAAGGAGTCGGAGCGGGTCTACCGGACCCTGAACGCGATCGCCCGCGGCGATGGCTCGACGATCGCGGTGCCCCTCGACGCCATCGTCGAAAAGATGATGAAGTCGATGTCCAAGGGTGACGTCGACTGCTTCAACGCCTACTGGCGCGCCAAGGAGACGCTCTCCGACCGGTTCTACAAGTCATACGAGGCCAAGCAGCGGCTGACCGAGGCAAACCTCCGGCTGGTGGTCTCGATCGCGAAGAAGTACATCGGCCGCGGGATGAGCTTTCTGGACCTGATCCAGGAGGGGAACATGGGACTCATCCGGGCGGTCGAGAAGTTCGACTACCACAAGGGCTACAAGTTCTCCACCTACGCCACCTGGTGGATCCGGCAGGCCATCACCCGCGCCATCGCCGACCAGGCCCGCACGATCCGGATCCCGGTCCACATGGTCGAGACGATCAACAAGCTGGTTCGCGTCTCCCGCCGGCTGCTCCAGGAGCTGGGCCGCGAACCCGGCGACGAGGAGATCGCCGAGGAGATGG
>JALZAP010000082.1 GCA_030948245.1 Candidatus Dormiibacterota bacterium
GGGATAGGCAACGTCGTGACGATGGCCCGGGCGATGGGCGCGCCGCCCTGGCGGCGCGTTTCCGAGGGCGTCTTCGTGAATAACGACCCGCTCGACGGCTACGGACCTTCACTGACACTCGGCGGTTACGGTGAGACGCCGCTTCAGATGGCGACCGGGGCGTCGGTTCTGGCAGGAGGCGGGCTGCTCCGGCAGATCCACTCGGTCCACAGCATCAGCAGCCCCGATGGCCTTTCCATCTTCAAGGCCGATCCGAACCAGGGGGCCAAGCAGGTGATCGACCCCAAGGTCGCCTTCATCATGGACCAGATAATGTCCGACGACAGCAACCGGCAGGCGATCTTCGGCCGGGGTTCCAACCTCACCCTGCCCGATCGCAGGGTCGCCTCCAAGACCGGTACGACCGACGACTACAAGGACGGTTGGACGGTTGGCTTCACCCCAGCGCTGGCGACGGCCTTCTGGTTCGGCAACGCCGACTCTTCGGCGATGCCTGTCGGTGCCGAGGCGAGCGAGGTTGCCGCGCCCGTCTGGCACCAGTTCATGCAGTATGCGACCACTACCGTGCTCCAGGAACCGGGTGGGGACTGGTTCGCGGAGCCGGCCGGCCTCGACCACTTCAACGTGGGCGGGAAGCTGCAGTGGTTCCTCCCCGGGACGAACCCAGGCACCCCCCAGCCTCCGCTCCCGCCGGGGGTCAGGGTCACCGCGCCGAAGCCGCCGCCCACGCCGGCGCCGGCCGCGTCACCTCCGCCGTCCGGCGGTGGTGGCGGCGGAGGCAACGGCGGCCGAGGCGGGGGTGGCGGCGGCTAGCCGACCTCCCCATCCGGCCCGTACTTTTCGCTGATAGAGGCGGGCTCAAGTAAGGTTGGGCCAGCCCTGACCCATAAGCGACGATGGCTTTGTCGGCGTTCTTTTACAAAAAACACTTGTGCGGGGTCGGGTTCGCACCCACAATCCGACACCATAGGCTGGCTGTCACCGAAGGCTAATTCCATAAACCTCAGTTTGGTGATGGTCTAGGAAGGATCGATGAAGAGAAAAGACGACGCTTCGGCAGCCACCCTCGCCATCCCGTCTCAGCGGGATACGAGCATTCACCTCGACAAGCCGATCTACACGCTGAGCGTCGCGTCCGAGATCCTCGCCACCCACCCGCGGACGCTGATGATGTACGAGCACCTCAACATGATCAAGCCGAAGCGGACGGCGACCAACCGCCGCCGCTACTCGCAGCGTGACCTGATGAAGCTGCAGGCGATCCAGACGCTCACCCGCAAGCACGGGGTGAACCTCGCCGGCGTCCGCTACATCCTCACCCTGCTGAAGCAGCTCCAGGTTGCCGGCCTCAAGGCGCCGGATGCGCTGAAAGAGCTCGACGTCTCCCAGCTCGACGTCTGACCTGAAGGAAACCACAAGAGAGGAGCGGGACGGCAGCGATGCCGTCCCGTTTGCTTTTCTTATCAGGACGTGAAACCGCCTGAATCTCACCTCGATCTCCTCGAGAAACCTCTCTTCGCCCACTTCGCGACTGTCCGGACCGACGGTTCGCCCCAGGTCAACCCGATGTGGTTCATCTACGACCCCGAGACGAATCGGCTCCGGCTGACGCACACCCGCAAGCGGCACAACTACCGCTACCTCAAGCAAGAGCCACGCGTAGCGCTCTCGATAACCGATCCCGAGGACCAGTACCGCTACATCCAGGTCCGGGGTGAGATCGAAAAGGAGGATGCCGACGCCGAGGGCACCTTCTACCAGCAGCTGCAGCAGCGGTATCGCGGCTACACGAGGGAGGTGAAGGACCGCGCCGACCGGGTCATCTTCACAATCAAGCCCACCGCCTGGAAGGTTCGCTAGGTGGCAGCCCCGACCCGGCGCGCGCTGCGGGGCCTGGCAGCCGGCGTCGCTCTGGGCGCCGTCGCCTTCGCCGTGGTCGACGCCGTCCGGCCCCGGCCCGGTCCCGCCCGGATCGTGGACTGGGAGGACATCCGCGAACAGGCGCTCGGCCGCCTCAGCCCCGAGGACGCGCTCGCCCGGCCGCGGCGTGGTGCGCTGGAGACCCGCTATCGCCGCTTCGCCGCCGAGCTCGAGCGCCCCCTGCTCGACTTCGTAGGCGGGATGGAGGGCGAGTTTCCCCCCTTCCAGGCGCTCGACCGGTTCGGCTGGGTCGACCTCAACGTCGGCATCCTGCGCGACGCTCTAGAGCCGCTCGCCGATGCCCAGGAGAGCCTTCCCAACAGCAAGGCGCTGGAGTTCGGTCGTGGCGTCCTCGACCGCTACCTGGGGCTGATCCTCGGCTTCCTCTCCCGCCGCGTCCTCGGCCAGTACGATCCCCAGCTCCTCGGCCACGAGCCGGCCGGAAGCCCGGGCCTCTACCTGGTCGAGCCGAACATCGCCGACTGGGAGGAGGAGTCCGACCTGCCCGGTGAGGCACTGAGGCGCTGGCTGATCCTCCACGAGATGACGCACGCCTGGCAGTTCGGCGCCCACCCCTGGCTTCGCGACCACCTGAACGGCATGCTCCGCGACGTCCTGAGCGCCGCGATCGACCGCCGGCGCAGCCCGGTCGAGCGCCTCTTCGCGCTCACCACCGGCATGCGCGACCAGCTCGGGGTGGTCAACCGGGTCCAGGCGACGATGTCTCTCGTCGAAGGCTATTCGAACCTGGTCATGGACGTCGTCGGGCGGCAGGTTCTGCCCGAGTTCGAGGTCCTCGAAGCGGCGCACCAGGCGCGACTCGGCGAGAAGACGATCTTCGAGCGCCTCTTCTGGAAGCTGACCGGGCTCGAGCTGAAGCTGCAGCAGTACGTCGTTGGCGAGCGGTTCTGCAAGGCGATCCACGAGCGCCACGGCATGGTGCTGCTCAACCGCGCCTGGGAGAGCCCGGAAACGCTGCCGACCCAAGCTGAGCTCCGCGAGCCGGAGCGCTGGGCGCGGCGCATGCTTACCTCGAAGGCGGCCCGAATGCCTCGGCGGCGGCGTCGGGAGTAGCGCCTACTCCCGGCGCTCCTCTTGGGCGCTCTCCTCGGAGATCGGCATCACGGCGACCGGAAGCTCGCCGATGTCGAAGTAGCGGATCTTCTTGTTCAGCCGCTTGGCGATCCCGATCTGGACCTTGACGCCGAGCGAGAGGTGGCCGAACACCCAGCATTCGTCGCAGCGCGCCAGGAGGTTGTTCATCGCCTCCCGGACCACCTGCTTAGGGACCGTGTGGAGCAGGTAGTAGTCGAAGAGCATGAAAGGGCTGACCGGGATCATGCCTGAGTCGAGGATGAACTTCTGGATGTGGCTGCGCCAGTAGAAGTTGCGGTTCGACATCGCGGCGTAGACCAGCTTCTTGGGGTGACGGAGGGTTTCCTCGGCCTGGTCAAGCGCCGATGGCTTCGCCGTCGGCTGGAAGATCCGCTCGAGAATTTCGTCAGCGGCGGTCCCCGAGACGATCTCCATCGGTCGGACGATATCCTACTTGACTATGTCGGAGGCCGATCTCACGGACCGGGTAGCCATCGTCACCGGAGCAAGCCGCGGGATCGGCAGCGCGATCGCCGACGCGCTCGTCGAACGGGGTGCCAAAGTCGTCCTCTCGAGCCGCAAGCAAGCCGACCTGGACGCTGAAGCGGAGCGCCTCAACGCGGTTCGTCCGGATGCCGCGACGGCGGTCGCCGCCCACGCCGGCAAGCCGGAGGAACTGAAGCGGCTGGTTGACGCGACCCTCGAGCGGCACGGCCGGATCGACATCCTTGTCAACAATGCGGCGACCAATCCCTATTTCGGGCACACCGTCGACGCCGACCTGGGTGCTTGGGACAAGACCTTCGAGGTCAACGTCCGCGGCGTCTTCGCATTGACCCAGCTTGCCGTCAACGGGCACATGGGCGAGCACGGCGGCGCGATCGTCAACGTCGCCAGCGTCGGTGGGATCCGCGCCGCGTTCGGGCTCGGCATCTACAACATCACCAAAGCCGCCGTCATTCACATGACCAGGCAGCTGGCCCTCGAGCTCGGGCCCCGCGGCATCCGCGTCAACGCGGTGGCCCCGGGGCTGATCAAGACACGCTTCGCCGAAGCCCTCTGGGGCAACGAGGAGATCCTGAATCGGGTGCTTCAGACGACGGCGCTGGGCCGGATCGGTTCACCGCCCGAGATCGGTCGAGTCGTCGCCTTCCTCGCCTCCGACGAGGCGAGCTTCATGACTGGTGAGGTGGTCGTCATCGACGGGGGCGGGGGCGCGGGTCACTAGGCGCCGGTTCGGGCTCGTCGGCCAGCTTGATGCGGCCGCCGTCGGCCACCCGGCGGCGGGTGCGCCGGTCGTGGATGTATTCCTCGAGCTCCCGCTCGTACATGTAGCGGCGGCCGCTCGGCTGGAACTGGAGGACGCGCCGCTCCTGGACGTAGTCGTCGAGCGCGGCCATCGTGTCCCGCGCCGTTCGAAAGCCGAGCTCGCGCTCGGCGCGCGAGGTGTCAAGCGTCCGGCCCCAGCGGAGCAGGTCGACGAGGGGTGGGCTGAGCACCGCGATCCCGAGGCGTGCCAGGGCACCGCTGATGAGGGCTGCGCCCGCTGGCGGCAGCAGCGGCGCATGGACCTTGCCGGCGCCGTCGAGCAGGGCGGTCAGCGGGCGTGCGTTCCCACCCGCGATGTTGAAGGCTCCCCGCGCGCTGCCCAGGGTGGCCCGGACAAGCGCGTCGATGCAGTCGTCCCGGTGAACGAGCTGGAGGACCGGGTCGAAGCCGAGCACGGTGGGCACCACGGGCAGGTCGAAGTAGCGCGCGAGCGGCGAAGGCTCTTCGGGGTTCAGGCTGTTGGCGAAGCGAAGCGAGGCCGTCGCAACCTCCGGGGTGCGAATCGCGAACTCGCTCAGGTTGGTCTCCGTCTCGACGATGTCGCGCACGAAGGAGTGGGCTGACCCGGCGGCCAGCCGCCGGTCTTCGCGGAGGTGCCCGGGAAGGTCGTGGCGCGCGCCGTAGACGTGCGCGGAGGACTTCAGGACGACGCGGCGCACGGGCGTGTCATCGCCGGCGAGCCCTGCCAGCAGGTTGAGCGAGCCGATCACGTTCGTCTCGTGGGCGCGGCGGGGGTCCTCGGAGTGGGAGTCGACGGTGATCTGGGTGTGGACGACGGTGTCGATGCCGACGGCGCGGACCAGCTTTCCAACCAGCGAGTGGCGGATGTCGAGCTTCAGGAAGTCGGCGTCGCCGAGGTCGTGGTGTGGCTCGTCGGTGTCGATCCCGACGACTTCTTCGACGCCCGGTTGCTCGACCAGCCGCTGGACAAGAAGGGCGCCCCACCAGCCCGCGACGCCGGTCACCAGCACCCGGCGTTTTCGATTCGACACTGGAATCGAGTCTAACGGCGAAGCCGGCAGCGGCTGCCGGCTCCCGCCACCACTGTCCGGTCAGTCTTCCGATTCGTCGCTGACCGGCTTTATCTGTCCCCGGATCTCGCCGCCCGGGTGTGACGGCGAATGGATGTTCACATAGGAGTTGCCGCTGCGGAGGGCCGCCAGCAGGTCGGCAAAGGTGATGCTCGGGTTCGCGCCTTGATGGACATCGGATGCTGTTCGTACGCCGGCTACCTCGAAGCTGTCGCCAGTGACGCTGTTCCAAGGAGCGGGGGGCTGCGCGAAGAAAAAGACGGTGACGGGCCCGTTGGCCCCAGGGGCTCCGATGTGGATGTGTGACTGCGTGATCTGGCTCACGCCGTTCGAGGTCAGCTTGAAGCGAAGCCTGGTGCCGTTTGAGACGAGGCGGATGTCGAGCCTGCCGGTGCCTGCCGAGTCAACCGGCGGAACCTCCTGCGCACCGGTCAGGTTGGCGACGAAGTGGGTGGCCGGAGCGCTTGCCGTGACGGTGGTGGCTCCGGGCAGCAGGACGAGGGCGATGGCCGCGATGGCAAGGGGGATCCTCTTGAGCAAGGGCGTGCACCTCCACGAACTGTCGGGCGGACGGCAGCGGACCACGCGAGGGCGTGCTCTTCTAGAGAGGTCTACAGTGCTCGGTTACTACGTCTCGCTATCCAAGGAGGTGTCCCGCCATGTTCGGAACCGTCGCCAGGATGAAGTTCAAGCCCGGCTCGTTCGAGAAGATGCAGGAGATCATGAAGGAGTTCGAGGAGAGGGACGTCAAGGGTTTCCTCTTCAACGCCGTCTACCAGAGCCAGACGGACCCGGACGAGGTCTGGCTGGTCGTCGGCTTCGAGGACGAAGCCAGCTACCGGGCGAACGCGAGCGACCCGCAGACCGACGAGATGTCGAAGCAGTACCAGACCCTGATGGCCGCACCGCCCGAGTGGCATGACGGCGAAATCGTGACCATGACGCGCGCGGAGGATCGCGCCTCGAGGTAGATCTCACGTCCTCTTGATTACGTCGCGTTCCATCTTCGCGGTGGCCTCCCGGACCGTGTCCGCCAGGGGCCACCGCTGCTCTTTCAGCGCCCATTCCAATTGCCGCAGCAATGAATAGAGGCCCTTCATCGACTTGATGGCGTCGCCGATATCGGCGTTCGGCGGCAGCGGGATCGAGTCGAGGCCCTCGCCCGAAGCCCAGCGGTAGGCGAAGTCGACGTAGTCGTGGGAGGGTGGCCGCAGGTTGGGCTCGTCGAGCTCCCGCTCCAGGTCTGAGAAGCGGAAGTAGAGCGAGCGGACGAGGCGACCAACCTGGGCGATGCCCTGCGTCGGGTAGCGGCGCGCCGGGCGGGGTCCGCGGTCGCGCATCCGATCTTCGGCGGTGAGCATTACCAGCACCGCGCAGAGCTCTTCGGGTGTGAGCCCCTCGAACAGGCCGAGCGCGATCGCCTCGGTGACGACCAAGGTGTTCTCGCCATAGACGCGCGACGCCAGCATCCCCCGCTCGGTGGGCTGGTCGTCCTTGAGGAAGGAGGTCTCGATGAGCACCTGGCGCAGCCGCCGGAACTTTCGGGCGTACTCGTCGAACTGGCCTGCCACCTCCTTCTCGCCGCTCTCCAGCTCGGAGCGGAGGCGGTGGATCTCGCCGTAGGCAACGACGTGGTCGCCGAAGTGCGGGCAGCGAACGGTCTTCAGCCGGCGCTGTCTGTCGAGCAGCGCCCGGGCCTCCTCGTCGAGCCGGCTGATCTCTCTTCCGACCGGGCCCTGCGGCTGCGGCCGCCGGCCCCGTCCCCTGCCCCGGCCGCTCGTCCTCCCCTTCGGTGGACCCGAGGGGAAAGCCTCACGGCGCAGCCGGCG